>NZ_OY829944.1:502500-802500 GCF_963556105.2 uncultured Tolumonas sp. | reverse complement strand
CCGTTCCAGATAACGAGCGATCACATCCACTTCTAAATTTACTTGCACGCCAGTCTGCCAATCGAGCACCGTCGTTTCCGCGCTGGTGTGCGGCACGATGGTCAGTTTAAAACGGGCACCATCGACTGCGTTGACCGTCAGGCTAATGCCATCCACGGTGATCGAACCTTTTTCGGCAATATATTTGGCCAGTTCATCCGGTGCTTTGATCCAATACTCTTTGGCGCGCCCCAGCTGATGCACGGAAACGATTTCACCAACACCATCGACATGGCCAGAAACCAGATGCCCACCTAAACGAGTATCAGGTGTTAACGCACGCTCCAGATTTACTTTTTGTCCGGCCTGATAGTGTGCAAAGCTACTACGTTGTAAGGTTTCTAACGACAAATCAGCGACATAACCATCACCGGTTAATTGCACAACCGTCAGACACACACCATTAGTAGCAATAGAATCACCCAGTTTCACATCGGAAAGATCCAGCTTGCCGCTTTTCACCCGAACAGAAACATCCTCACCTTTCGGTTGTAATGCTGCCAGCGTACCGACAGCTTCAATAATTCCGGTAAACATCGTTATTCCTTATGCGGACGCAAGATCACGCGCAGATCTTCGCCGACTTTACGTACATCTTGCCAATGCCAGTCAGCCACTTCCAACATGTGTTGAAATTCAGGCAAATTCACCAAACCGCGGGCAGGATTTCCCATCAATTTAGGGGCCAGATAAATAATTAATTCATCAACCAAACCAGCACTCAGCAAGGCGCCTGCGAGTGTCGCCCCCGCCTCCACCCAAATATCATTAATATTGCGCTGCGCCAGAATTTGCAGTAAATACGATAAATCTAATTTTCCGTTTTCAGCTGACGGTGTGATCAATTGCTGCACCGACTCAGGCCATTGGCCCTGCGCCTGCTGACGGGCGAGCCAAACGTCACCGGCAATGGTAAATAGTTTGGCATCCGGCGTAATACGTTGTTGTGAATCGATCACCACTCGAATCGGCTGGCGTACTTGCTCTTCAGCATAATGAGTTTGAATTGAAGGCGGTAATTGCGCCCAACGCACATTCAGCGACGGATCATCAACCAAAACGGTATCCGCACCAGTCAGGATCGCACTACTCTGCGCCCGCCAGCGCTGCACATCAGCTCGTGCAGCAGGTGATGTGATCCACTGACTTTGCCCATTCGCCAGTGCCGTGCGACCATCCAGACTTGCTGCCATTTTCAGGCGTACATACGGCAAACCATGGCGCATGCGTTTGATAAAACCGAGGTTTAATGCTTCCGCCTGTGCTTGCAGTAAACCAACTTGTACTTTAATTCCCGCATCCGCTAAACGACGCATGCCACGACCAGACACCTGCGGATTCGGGTCTTCCATCGCCGCCACAACACGAGCCACACCGGCCTTCACTAACGCATCGGCACAAGGTGGTGTACGCCCAAAATGCGAACAAGGCTCTAACGTAACGTAAGCAGTAGCACCTCTGGCCTTTTCACCAGCCATTCGCAGCGCATGCACTTCCGCATGCGGTTCCCCAGCTCGCCGATGAAAACCTTCGCCAACAATCTGGTCAGCAGCCACGATCACACAACCGACATTCGGGTTTGGGGAAGTAGTAAAGCGACCTTGCTCGGCTAATTGCAGAGCTCGGCTCATATAGCGATGATCTTCGGCAGAAAACACTTATTTCTCCAGACGTGCGATCTCTTCACCAAATTCACGAATATCTTCGAAGCTGCGATATACGGATGCAAAACGGATATATGCCACTTTATCCAGCTGCTTTAATTCTTCCATCACCAGATTCCCAATGATCTTGGTCATGATTTCCCGTTCACCGGTCGCCCGCAGATTCGATTTGATCCGATTAATACTTTGTTCAATCAGTTCAGTACTCACCGGACGTTTTTCCAACGCGCGTTGAATACCGTTACGCAATTTATCTTCATTAAATGGCTCACGCACACCATTGCTTTTGATCACCCGCGGCATTACTAATTCAGCCATTTCAAAGGTGGTAAAGCGTTCGTGACATACCAGACATTCTCGACGACGACGCACCTGATGCCCATCCGCCACAAGGCGTGAGTCAATGACTTTCGTATCATCGGCATTACAAAATGGACAATGCATCTATGCTAAATCCTGAAATCTGTCGATTTTGTCAGTCTATCAGAGATCCCGCAAAGGCCAATATTTTCAGCAATAAACAACTCGTCTTTACCGCATGACATAAACAGACAAACTGTTTAGTATTTGTACAGATGATACAGCGAGAATAGTCAGGGTCGAATTCAGATGAAAAAAAATAATCATCTTTCAGATCAAGAGCTAGATATGCTGCTTAACTTTCCTGAACCGGTAAATACAAATCGGCCAGATGATGACTATCAAATAGAATTAAATAACAGCCAGCTGATTGCCTTATTAAATAAAGCTAACAGCTTATTTATTGAAGCTAATTTTGAGCAGCACAATCTGCGTTTTCCACTCTATCTTGCTCATGACATGCCTGATGTAATTACACCACGTCTTGGCATTCCCGAGATATACGAGCATGCCACTGCCGGACAACGGCTTTGGCGATTAGACAATCCAACCGATTTAGAATTACTAAATAGCAACGGTGAAAAATTGCCGTTTGAGATTATCAATATCTCAGTCAGCGGGTTACTCATTCGAGATCATATGCTGACGTTAAATTTGGGAGAGCGATTTAACGGAATACTCTCTGGTTTCGGAATTGCCATTCCACTGACCGGAGTCATTGTAAGAAGTAAAAAGCGAAAAAATAAATCTCAGGAATGGGCCATTCGGTTAACGCTTGATTCTAATGTGCATGAAAAATTGCAGGAATATATTTATCGGCAACATCAGGATAAATACCCCACAACGGATATAACTGCTGATGTAGAAAGCCCATAAAAAAACAGCCGGCACATGGCCGACTGTTTTCAACATACGCACATATTGATTATGCGTATACTGGCAAGCGCTTACAGATATCCAGCACTTTCGCGCGAGTAGCTGCAATTACCGCTTCGTCAGTTGGTTTGTCCAGCACGTCACAGATCCAGCCAGCCAGCTCTTTCGCTTCCGCTTCTTTAAAGCCACGACGAGTGATAGATGGTGAACCGATACGGATACCAGAGGTTACGAATGGTGAACGTGGGTCGTTTGGTACTGCGTTTTTGTTCACAGTAATGTTGGCCAGACCCAGTGCGGCATCCGCTTCTTTACCAGTCAGTTCGCGATCAGTGAAATCAACCAGGAACAGATGGTTTTCAGTACCGCCAGACACGATCTTGTAACCGCGTGCCAGGAACACTTCTACCATCGCTTTCGAGTTTTTCACGACTTGCTGTTGATAAGCTTTGAATTCTGGTTCCATCGCTTCTTTGAATGCGACCGCTTTACCAGCAATAACGTGCATCAGCGGGCCGCCCTGTGAACCAGGGAACACAGCAGAATTCAGTTTTTTGTGCAGATCTTCATCATTCACAGAAGACAGGATCAGACCACCACGTGGGCCGGCCAGTGTCTTGTGTGTCGTTGAAGTAACAACGTGAGCATGTGGAACTGGGTTTGGATAAACACCAGCTGCGACCAGACCAGCAACGTGCGCCATATCAACAAACAGGTAAGCACCTACTTTGTCAGCGATTTCACGCATTTTTGCCCAATCAACAACACCAGAGTAAGCAGAGAAGCCACCCAGTACCATTTTTGGTTTATGTTCCAGCGCCAGACGTTCCAGCTCGGCGTAGTCAATTTTACCGGTTGCATCGATACCGTAAGGAATGATGTTGTACAGTTTACCGGAGAAGTTAACTGGTGAACCGTGAGTCAGGTGACCACCGTGTGCCAGATTCATACCTAATACGGTATCACCTGGTTTCAGCAGTGCCATATAAACAGCAGCGTTCGCTTGCGAACCAGAATGTGGCTGCACGTTCGCGTAAACAGCGCCAAACAGCGTCTTAGCGCGTTCAATCGCCAGGGTTTCTGTCTTATCAACAAACTCACAACCACCGTAGTAACGCTTACCAGGATAACCTTCAGCATATTTATTGGTTAACTGTGATCCCTGTGCTTGCATTACACGCGGGCTGGTGTAGTTTTCAGAAGCAATCAGCTCGATATGCTCTTCCTGACGCTGTGTTTCCTCCACAATTGAAGCCCACAGCTCCGGATCATAATCGGCGATGTTCATATCACGCTTCAGCATTATTAAGTGTCTCCTGACTCATGGCGTCATGTTAGGGTATTGTTATATTCTACCGCGCTTGCCAGTCAGGCGCATCAATAAACCGACTCTTTTTACAAAGTTACTGTTGCAGCATGGTTGTTTTTGTCGTGGATACGCCATTGGTCATTTTTTGCTGTTTTTCCAACGAAAATGCTGACAACGTACAAGAATCTACGGTAATCTTGCCAATTAGCATGAAAACCGCCTTAGCTCTGATGGTTTTTGCACACAAAAGAATCAGAGTTGAAGGAAAATGAAAAATCGCTGCACGTTTACTGAGGATAGCGACTCAATGACTGCAAAGTTCCGCATTTTAGTGCTTAACGGCCCGAATCTGAATCTGCTGGGAAAACGTGAACCCGGGATCTACGGCGCCGCAACACTGGACGATATTGTCAGCCGTTTGCAACAACTTGCCATGAATATGGATGTTGAACTGACGCACAAACAATCTAATGCGGAATATGAACTGGTGGATACCATCCATCAGGCGATGGGAAAAATTGATTTTATCCTCATCAATCCGGCAGCTTTCACTCATACCAGTGTTGCAATTCGTGATGCTTTGTTGGGTGTAGCTATTCCGTTTATCGAAATTCATTTATCGAATGTTCATGCCCGTGAGCCCTTCCGTCATCACTCCTATTTGTCTGATGTGGCTAAAGGCGTGATATGTGGTTTAGGTGCTGATGGATATGAATTCGCACTTACCGCGGCCGTCCGTTATCTGGAACGGTCATCCCCTATTTGAACAAGCAGAAGAAGTTGAACTGAGAATGCAAATGGATATCCGTAAAATCAAAAAACTGATCGAGCTGGTTGAAGAATCCGGCATTGTTGAACTGGAAATCACCGAAGGTGAAGAGTCAGTTCGCATCAGCCGCGCAGTCAGCGGTCAGGCGGCACCTATGGTCAATTTTGCAGTACCACAGGCACCTCAAGCTGCAATGCCAGCAGCTGCTGCTGTCGCCCCTGCAGTAAGCGCCGCAGCACCAGAAGCTGTAAACGGCCATACTATGCGCTCACCAATGGTGGGGACGTTCTACCGCTCTTCTGGCCCAGATGCAAAAGCATTTGTTGAAGTGGGTCAATCGGTAAAAGTGGGTGATCCACTGTGTATCGTTGAAGCCATGAAAATGATGAACCAGATCCAATCTGATAAATCGGGTGTGGTGAAAAACATTCTGGTTGAGAACGGCGACACCGTTGAATTTGATCAGCCTCTGTTTATCATCGAATAAGAGAGCTTCTTATGTTGGATAAAATTGTCATCGCTAACCGTGGTGAAATCGCTTTGCGCATCCTGCGGGCATGCAAAGAGCTGGGTATCAAAACGGTAGCCGTGCATTCCACCGCAGACCGCGATCTGAAACACGTTAAACTGGCTGACGAAACCATCTGTATTGGTAAGCCGTCGGCTAAAGATTCTTATCTGAACGTACCTTCTATTATTGCTGCAGCAGAAGTCACTGGGGCCGTAGCGATTCACCCTGGTTATGGCTTCTTGTCTGAAAATGCGGACTTTGCTGAGCAAGTAGAAAAATCAGGCTTTATCTTTATCGGCCCACGAGCCGAAACCATCCGTTTGATGGGTGATAAAGTATCCGCTATCAATGCAATGAAAAAAGCGGGCGTACCTTGTGTACCAGGTTCTGGCGGCCCTATCGGCGATGACGCCAAAGAAAATGCGGCCATCGCGAAACGCATCGGTTATCCGGTGATCATCAAAGCAGCCGGTGGCGGTGGTGGTCGTGGTATGCGTGTGGTGCGTCACGAAGAAGAACTGCAAAACTCTGTTGCACTGACCAAATCAGAAGCAGGCCAGTTCTTTGGCAACGACATGGTTTACATGGAAAAATATCTGGAAAATCCTCGCCATATTGAGATCCAGGTATTAGCCGATGGCCAAGGTAATGCGATCTATCTGGGTGAACGTGATTGCTCTATGCAACGTCGTCACCAAAAAGTGGTAGAAGAAGCGCCTGCACCGGGCATTACAGAAGAAATGCGTCGTTACATTGGCGAACGTTGCGTTCGTGCTTGTATCGAAATTAACTACCGTGGCGCTGGTACTTTTGAGTTCCTGTACGAAAACGGCGAGTTCTATTTCATCGAAATGAATACCCGTATTCAAGTAGAACATCCGGTAACAGAAATGATCACCAGTGTCGATCTGATCAAAGAACAGCTGAAAATTGCTGCTGGTCAGCCGCTGTCGATCAAACAGGATGAAATTCGTATCCGTGGTCATGCGATCGAGTGTCGTATCAACGCCGAAGATCCACAGACCTTCCTGCCGGCACCCGGCAAGATCCAGTGGTTCCATGCACCGGGCGGTTTAGGTGTGCGCTGGGATTCGCATATTTATTCTGGCTATACCGTACCACCGCATTACGATTCGATGATCGGCAAATTGATTTGTTATGGTGAAAACCGTGATGTGGCTATCGCGCGTATGCGCCATGCACTGGATGAAATTGTGGTAGAAGGGATCAAGACCAACATTCCACTACACAAAGAAATCCTGCGTGATGAGAACTTCCACAACGGTGGCACCAATATTCACTATCTACACAAGAAGTTAGGTCTCTAAGCCCACCTTCTTATTTAAGGCCGCGCTCATTCGCGGCCTTTTTTATGCGAGCAACCTCACGATTTATCCTGCTATTCTTTACGTTTTACGCTAAAATGATACAACGCTCACAGTTTTATAAAGTGTTATGCTATCTACCAGTTTTGATGACAACCCACAGCGTCTGCTAATTTTACCGATTCTGCTGCTCACCTTTGCCCATATGCCACAGGTGATGATTGCTAATATCGATTATACCGGACACCTCTGGTTGACCATCTTTAAGGGGCTGCAGCAATCCGCACCTCTTTTACTGGCGATGGCTATCGCTATCAGTCGCAGCAATTATCAATATGATATGCAGCCGCTCAACGCTTGCCTGAGTTATGTCTTAATGGCAAAACTGCTGCATTCGCTTGGTCCTGAGCATTTTCCTACCGATATTATTGCCGCATTACTCAGTGGTTATGCCGTTGTTTGGGCGACCCCCTTTACACAAAAAATTCGCGTTCCATCCTGGTTGAGAGCATTTCAGGGCGATGCGATTGTATTGTTATGCAACGGGTTTTTCTGTCTGTTGCTGTCATTGCCTGTTGCGGGCTTACTGCACCTATTTAACCAACTACTGCTGCAACACCAAACGGTTGAGTTGTTACTTTGGTTGGAACCACTGTTGTTGTTATCCGGCGGAACAGTTGCTGAACTACAACTCACGACCTTGCCTTGGCACTCTTTTTTGGCGTCGCCATATATATGGCTGGTCATCCTTTGTATTTCTTGGATCTTCCAACGTGCGCTGATCAATATTGCCGGCACCAAGATCCAAAAACGGGTTTTGAATGGCATATTAAGTTTACTGATGATTGCATCAGGCCAGGCACAACCGATGCTATTACTGCTGCTGTTATGGGCACCCCGGCATTGTATCTATACGTTGTTTGTTCTGGGGTTTGTGAATAATGGCTGCCATTGGTTGCAGCAAGAACAAATCGTTTACGCCAGTATTCCAACCGTCTGGTTTGCAATCCCCATGTCGTTATTCGGTATCTTGTTGTACGAATTACGGGGTTATATCAGCCAACATCCGATCCACTTTTTTAATGCAGCAACGGATGAAGCAGTATCGCAACCACTGTCTAACGGGCCTGAATTATTGCTCGATGTCGATTACCTGACGATCAGTTACATCAAAGCGATGGGCGGATTGGGCAATCTGGTCGCCTTACGCGCCGATCTCACCCGTTTAATTGTTGATGTTGAAACTGTGGCTGATTTAAACCGCGATCGATTGCATCAATTAGGGGTGATGTCGATAAAAATTCTATCGACGCAACGGGCTGAATTGTTTACCGGACCGATCGCTCTGACGCTGGAAAGCCGCATTCATAATCTGGCTAAACGCCAATCGCTGGATCTGACACCACGAGAAATTCATCCATTGATGCCGTTTCGTATGGACTAGTAACAGTCAGTGGAAAAGATGATTCAATCCGTTGACTGGCGAGTGTTAGAATAGCTCTCTTTTTTATAACCCGATGTACTGCCATGCCCTGGATCCAAATCAAAATCAATGCAACCGCCAAAAGCGCCAATAAAGTCAGCAATATGTTGATGGGACTGGGCGCACAGGCTGTCACCTACATGGACGCCCAAGATACGCCGGTTTATGAACCGCTACCGGGGGAAACGAAATTATGGGGCGATACCCGCTGCATTGGTCTGTTTGATGCGGAAGTAGACCCAGCCCCCATCATCGCGTTTTTCCAGAAACACATCAGTGAAGATGTGCCATATCAGGTTGAGCTGCTGGAAGATAAAGATTGGGTGCGTGAATGGATGGAACATTTCCAGCCGATGCAGTTTGGTGAACGTCTGTGGATCTGCCCAAGCTGGCGTGATGTGCCGGATCCGACTGCTGTCAACGTTTTGCTTGATCCTGGTTTAGCCTTTGGTACTGGTACACACCCGACCACCGCACTTTGTCTGCAATGGCTGGACAGCCTCGATCTGAGCGGCAAAACCCTGGTCGATTTTGGCTGTGGGTCCGGCATTCTGGCGATAGCCGCCCTGAAACTGGGGGCAGCACGCGTGATCGGTATTGATATTGATCCACAGGCGATTGAAGCAAGCCGCGATAATGCGCAGCGTAATGGTGTCAGTGATCAGCTGGAATTGTATCTGCCAGAAGATCAACCAGCAGGGCTACAAGCCGATATCGTGGTGGCTAATATTCTGGCTGGCCCGTTACGTGAGCTGTCTGGTTTGATCAGCGGACTGGTTAAATCACAAGGCCGCATGGCTATTTCCGGTATCTTAGAAAGTCAGGCGCCAGAGCTGCTTGAGGTTTATGGTCAGTGGTTTGCGATGAATCCGGCAACAACCCGTGAAGAATGGTGTCGCCTGGATGGAATAAAAAAAGCCTGAGGCATCGTTAAAAGTTCGGTATTTGTCTGATCTGGTTAGCGAAACGATTTGGCAAGGATTTTCGTCAGAAAATACAAGCATTTTTTTCACCTTACGCTCAATTTCTAACCTTTTCAGCGTGGTGAAAAAGCCGTAAGATACGCGCCCTCAAGCTTAGGGTGTCACGTCATGCAAATTGGACCTTATTCGTTATCAGCCCCGGTTGTTGTTGCACCGATGGCTGGTGTTTCAGACCAACCGTTCCGGCAGTTGTGTCTGCGAATGGGAGCTGGCATGGCGGTCTCTGAGATGATGTCGGCTAACCCGGAAACCTGGGGTACCGACAAATCGCTTAAGCGAATGTATTTGGCTGATGAGCCGGGCATACGCGCTGTGCAGATAGTGGGATCAGAACCGGATTGGATGGCCGATGCCGCCCGTCGTTCTGTTTCCGAAGGTGCACAGATAATTGATATCAACATGGGTTGCCCAGCTAAAAAGATTAACCGTCGTTTAGCCGGTTCAGCCCTATTGCAAGACCCTGCGCTGGTGCGCGAGATCTTGCAAACCGTAGTCGCTGCCGTTGATGTGCCTGTTACCCTGAAGATCCGAACCGGATGGGATACAGAACATCGTAATGGCGTTGAAATTGCTGAAATAGCAGAATCCTGTGGTGTTCAGGCCTTAACTGTACACGGGCGTACCCGTGCGTGTTTATTTAATGGTCAGGCCGAATACGACACGATCCGCGCTATCAAACAGCATATTTCTATTCCGGTCGTTGCGAACGGTGATATTGATACTCCGCAAAAAGCACTGGCTGTACTGGAGTACACCGGTGCTGATGCCATCATGATTGGACGGGCTGCGCAAGGACAACCTTGGTTGTTTAATCGCATCCGCCATTTTTTGACGCACGGTTCTGATCTGCCATCGCCAGAATGGGATGAAGTCAAAGCCATTGTGCTGGAACATGTTGCAGCTTTGCATCAGTTCTACGGCGAAGCCAAAGGAGTGCGTTTTGCCAGAAAACATGTTGCCTGGTATTTGGAGAAATACGAGTCAGCAAAGCATTTCCGCAGAGGTTTCAATACGTTAACAAGTGCTGAAGAGCAACTTGACGCATTGAAGCTGTATTTTAGTAACGCAATTGCATAATGAAGAGCAGAAAAAATTATGTTGGATCAAAACCTGACTTCTGAGGCACTGGTAACCACCGTCACTCACGCCCAAACTCATCAACCTGTTCAGCGTCCACTGCGTGACTCCGTACAGCAGGCTTTACGTAACTATCTGGCGCAATTGAACGGTCAGGACATCACCGAACTGTACGATATGGTTCTGAGTGAAGTTGAAGCTCCTATGCTCGACATTATCATGCAGTACACCCGTGGTAACCAAACCCGTGCTGCAACCATGATGGGCATCAACCGTGGTACCCTGCGTAAAAAACTGAAAAAATACGGCATGAACTAATAGCTCTTCGCTGATTCATTGAATTAAAAGGCATTACTTTAACGAGTTAATGCCTTTTTTCTTTTTGTTATTCTGCCCGTAATTTATCCGCTAATTATTACGCCAATCAATACCAGTCCCCACAACGCCCCAAACAAGCCAGTGTACATAGCGCGGAATCACTCGCCGATTTTAAATATATTTAATGGGTTGTTTTGCTCATTTGAACCCAAGAACTATAGTTAAGTCAGTACGTCATTTATCCTGTGATCAAGAAGTACTTTAATGCCTCAGCAGTTATCTGTCTGGGGCTTTTTTACAACCAGAGCTAATTTCATAGCCGTCACGGCAACCAGCAGAAAGTAATATTTAGTTAACAACTTTACACCTAAGACTGAATATACTTATTGGTATAAATCTGAGTCATAACAAGGCCTTCATCATGTTCATATCTAAACTGTTGTTTGGCAATTTCAAGCAATCTGAATTTGGTGAAGATGAAGAATTTAAGTACAAGCTACTTACCGTTTTAATAGTCAGTGGGGCTATTTTTACTTTACTTCTGATACTGGCAAGTGATATCGGCGCAAATCCAATAGCAGGTCCGCACCATACCTCCATGTGGATTTTTTCTGTTGTGGCTTTGCTCCTATGGGCGGTGTTACGAAGTCGCATACATTTAGTAAAACAAGTCGCGGTCTGTTATGAAATAGTTTGCCTTTTTGAATATGTATCAGTGTTAGTTTATGTCCCTTACGATGAGTTGCGGATCTTGTGGTTTTATACCAATGTTCCTAGCGTATACATACTGTTGGGGAAAAAAGCAGGTTTCATCGTGACGATCGCATCAATAGCAATGATTTGCGTCTTAAATGGTTCTCTACAAACACCTTACTCATCAAATGCCTTAGCAACAGGTATCAGTGCACTACTCTATCTAGCTATCTTTTTTCACGTTTATGTTGATAGGTCTATGTCATATTACGAGCGAATGAAAGCCTCTAACGACAAACTTATCGAAATGGCAACAACAGATCCGCTGACGGGCTTGCTGAATGCCAGAGCCTATTACGATGCTTGCGATAAACAAATCAGCTTGTCCCATAGAATGAAGGCGGGTTATTCCGTTTTGTTTATAGACTTAGATCATTTTAAAAAAATAAATGATACCTATGGCCATGCGATCGGGGATGTAGTGCTAAAGCAAACAGCACATTGTTTAGCCACTAACTTACGCAAATCAGATATTGTTGGTCGCATTGGTGGTGAAGAGTTTTCAGTCTTCCTCCCCGATACAGATCAACAGCATGCGGTTGTTCTTGCTGAAACGATGCGAAAATATATAGAACTGCAAAAAATTGATGCTGGAAATGGACTTTTGATACAAATCACAGCAAGTATTGGAGTGTCAGCAGAAGAAGGTTTAGGTGTATCAACGATGACTGAACTGCAAAAATGTGCTGATTCCGCTATGTATGATACAAAGCATGCAGGAAGAAATAGAGTGTCTGTATTCGGGTAACTAAATTGATATGCTTTCTTTTCCGCAATACAGCAAGCAAAAAGCCCTGTAAAATCTATCAATACAACCCAATTGATAGATGGGAATTCTTGTGTTTAAAAACAGCATCACCCTTGCATTATGTCTGATGAGCACATCAGTATTCGCAACAAACTGCCCTCAGCATTATTTTAATGGTCAGGAACCCAAACTGACGATCCCTCTGCAACAAGATCAAGAACTTTGTTACATCGCATTTGCGACCGGTTATTCGTATTCCTCAAAAACAGCCTTTTATTCCGCCGAACATCTGACCAAAAAGAATGTGGCTGCCGCAAAAACATTAGAGCGTATCGATTCGTTTCATGAAGATGCAAATCTACCTGAAACAGCCAGAGCAGAACTAGCTGACTATAAGGGAAGCGGATTTGATCGTGGACATCTGGCTCCGAATGCCGATATGCCGAACAAAGATGCCCAGCATGAGTCATTTTCGTTAGCCAATATGGTTCCGCAGCTGCATGCCAATAATGCCGGCATCTGGAGCGATATAGAGACAACCACCCGGGTCATGGCCACCAAATACGGTGATGTGTATGTCGTCACTGGAGGGCTATATAACGCCTCCACACAGAAACTTAAAAACCGGATCCCAGTTCCTAATGCTATGTTCAAAGCGATTTACACCCCAAAAACCGGCGAAGCGGGTGTATATGTCTCTGATAACAACGCAGATGGCCATTACAAAGTCATCTCTGTCGATCAATTGAAAAAAATAAGCGGTCTGGATGTATTTCCCGGCATACCGGCAAAAGCAAAGGCCATTCCAGCCGAACTTCCGGAAGCGCAACGGATAAAAGGCAAAAAAGCAGTATTAGATAAAAAACTGCATAAGTTAAAAAATTTGCTGGTTGGTCATCTCGGTTAATTGATTGTTCAAGGGGCTTCGGCCCCTTACTTTTTCTGTACCCAAACACTCTCTTTCACGACTCACCTACGTATAAATAGAGAAACTAGTGATAACGAAACCTTGGTCAATGTGCGTCATTTTTCCGGCAATATGGGCTGGCACAGCGAATGCAGGTGTCTAATTGAAACAATTCTCGGTTGTTCTTCCAGCTATGGACGATAATAGTAATAAGAACAGCATGGAATGGTGTATCGATAATACGATTAGGGAAGGTGTGACATGAAACCACTAACTCATACTAGCCATCATTTACCCCGCCACAATGAACAGCAGATCCGGCGTATTTTGCGTGTTATTGAAAAAATACTTAAACAAGATGAGGGGCGCAGTTAGCTGTCCGGCAATATCCGCTTTTTGTTCTTAGCTTGCCACTGGGGCATGAACACATCAGGTGCTCATGCTTCAGGTATTACCATTTCTGGCCTCAATCATTAGACCATAGTTTAGTGACAACACCGTTCTCAATACGAAAAATGAAACCATACACGCTATCATCCACCCAATAATCGCCCAGACGCGCGCCAACTTCTTTGAATGGTGAGGTTGTGAGCTGTGATTCATTCACCGGCGTGATGACAACCACATCTAACGGATCAACTAAACTGCCTTCACTATCATATTGGAAATTTTCATGAATATATTTTTCCAGAATCGTCAGTTCATTATTCATGGCTTTCTCCTTCCTTTGAGCAATTTAGTTCGATTTTTATCGTTGCTTAATATAACCATCGGGTAGTTCACCATGAGATGCAAGTTATAGCGGCCTGATTTTTCACTCGTGTTAATTAAGTCTTGATTGCCAACAAACACGGTTACGACCATTTTGTTTCGCTTCATAGAGTAATTGGTCGGCTGTTTCCATCGCCTGTTCCAAAGAGTACTGCCCTTCCGGGATCAACGTGACCCCACCAATACTGACGGTAATTTTACCAACTGGTAATTCAATCTGCTCCATGGCCCGGCGAACATGTTCTGCCATCACGGCACTGCTTTGCGCATCTGCGCCACTAAACACTAAGACAAACTCTTCACCCCCCAAACGAGCCGCGAAATCACCCGTCCGTCGCAACATGTCACGAATAGAACTGGCAACTGCCTGCAAAACATCATCACCCCGCGCATGACCAAAGGTGTCGTTAAAACGCTTGAAATGATCTACATCGAGAATTGCTAATGAAAGCGGCTGCGCTGCCCGTTGATGACGAGCCCACTCATTCTCGATGACTTGTTCAAATTTACGACGATTGGGAATTCCGGTCAGACCATCTAAATGCGCCAGCTGGTCTAATAAACGACGTTGATGGATCAACCTTAATACATTGCGGATCCGCGCTTGCACAATAGTGGGGTAAAACGGCTTGGTAATGTAATCGATAGCACCCATCAAAAAACCGGTCTCTTCATCTTCAACATCATGACGGGAACTGATGATCACAATATCAATATCTCGTGTGGCCGGGTGGCTACGCAATTGACGCATCACTTCATCACCGCGAACATCGGGCATAACCATATCCAGTAAAATCAAATCTACCGGTTGTTTAAATACTAACTCCAGAGCTGTTGTACTATCAGCAACAGCTAACACGTCACAATCATGTTGTAATAACGAACTCAGCATTTGTCGATGGATCAGCTCATCATCAATAACCAATATCCGGGGTAAGTTTTGCTTATCTTGCTGCTGTTCCAGTGCTTCAATATCACCACCAGCCGTTTTACCTGCCTCCGCAATGACGGGAATTGATTTGATGATATCGAACACCGCCATCAGCAAAATATGAATATTCGCGACCAGTTTTTTGGTCATGATGGCACGGGAGGCTCTTGCTTCATGACGACGGAGTAATAACTCTAGATCGCTGGCTGCAGCTGACAATCCATCGGCACCAATATAACGAGCTACCGATTTCAAATTATGCGCAATCCGCTCCAGAGCAACCCATTCTTCACGTTCGACCATGGCCAATAATTTCCGCCCTTGATCGCTGTATTCATCCCGGAACGTACCTAAGATCTGCTGATAAAGCTGAGGGTTGTTACCTACCCGGGAAAAACCCAAAATGACGTCCAAGGCTATTTCTGATGGTGACGAAGGCTCTAAGAATGGATGACTATCAGGTATATCTTTAACTAATTCCGTTTGCTCGCCCTGCCCTATCGTCCAGCGATACACTAAGGAATACAGTGTGTCAGGCTCGAAGGGCTTGATCATAAAGTCATTCATTCCGGCTTTCAGGCAGCGCTCCCGCTCTTTGGGGTCGTCGAAAGCCGTCATCGCTAAGATTGGCGTGTTATAACCTTGGTTTCTTAGCCAATAAGTTGCGGTGATGCCATCGACCTCTGGTAAGTCAACATCCATCAGGATCAAATCAAATTTTCCTCGGGTGGCTTTTTCGATACCCTCTTTACCGTTTTCAGCCACCTGTACCGCCACACCAACCTGTTGCAAGGTTTCTAATGCCACCTGACGATTAATGGCATTGTCCTCAACCAACAAAACATCAATATCATGCAGTATATTTCGCCAGTCATGCGCCGGCAGACGAGTAATCGAGGTTCTGGCACCTAACCCCAACACAGACATAATGGCATTACACAGCATTACCCCATAAAACGGTAATGGCAGCAGTTCCGTATACGGATCGTCATTCAGCAACGTACGGTAATTATCTTCTTCTGATTGCGGAGACAAAAATAAAACCGGCGTTGTTTTCCAGGCTGGCATAGCACGTAATTTACGTAATAACGTAATACCGTCGATAGCACCAATACGATGACTTAACAGCAGCATATCGGGGGTTGCTATTTCATGGTTTAGCATGCCACCGAGCCATTGCTGGATCAGTAATTCATGCCCCAAATCATGTACTGTGCCGCCGATACGCTGTAATTGTGTATTTAAAATCGCAGCAATTTCCGGTTGGTTAT
Source organism: uncultured Tolumonas sp. (assembly GCF_963556105.2). Classification (NCBI taxonomy): domain Bacteria; kingdom Pseudomonadati; phylum Pseudomonadota; class Gammaproteobacteria; order Aeromonadales; family Aeromonadaceae; genus Tolumonas; species uncultured Tolumonas sp. Next base: position 786,405 of record NZ_OY829944.1, on the reverse strand, counting down.
GCAGCAGCAACCAGCGCTTATTGCAAACAAACCCGATATTTCCAGACACACTATCCGGCCGGAAACCGACCTGAAGAGAAAAAACAAACTCTGTTCCAACACCGACTTCGCTGGAAACATGAATATCACCGCCCATTAACCTGACTAACTGTTGACTGATCGCCAGACCCAACCCACTACCGCCAGAAGCAACCGTATTGTCGTGTTGTTGGAAGGGCTGGAAGAGCTCGGAAATTTGTGTAGCGTCCATCCCCGTGCCTGTATCAACAATCTCAAAATAAAGCTTTAAATGAGACTCATTTTTTACACCCGGGGTAATACGTAATAACACGTGACCACGATGGGTCTGCTTAATTGCATGACTTAATAAAGTAAGCAGAATTTGTTCTACTCGTAGCGGATCGCCAAGAATGAAACGAGGAATATCAGGAGATAAATCGACAATAAAAGAAATTCGTCTCTCACTGCAGTTGGGGCTTAATACACCCGCCACACGGTTCACCACCTCTTCTAAAGCAAACGCGGTGAACTCTAACGCCAACTGGTTCGCTTCAATTTTGGAGTAATCCAACAGCTCGTTGATGACGCTATTTAACAAGGCAGCGGATGTTCTGATTTTGTTGATCTGTTCACGTTGTGGTTGTGTCAGCGTAGAGCCCAAGGCTAAGCGAGTTAAACCGGTAATGGTATTTAAAGGCGTATGTAATTCCCGCGTCATCTTTGACAACAGGTGCGATTTAGCCTCATTTGCCCGTATGGCTTCATGGGCTTGGTGTTCCAGAAAAACAGACCAATGTCGAAAAATATGATAACCAAGATATGCAAGGCTGATCATAATAAAACCAGATATACACAGCGTCAGTAAGACAATCTCTGAGAAACGACCCACAGTTTTTTCAGCATCAGATTTAACCGCAGCCAGCGAACTCAGCCCCAATGAATAAGACAATGAGAGATAAAGTAACACTCCCGAAATCAGCAAAATAACTGACAATGTTGCCTGCCGGCGGGGATAAATAGACGTGGTAGTCACTGGAAAAAGATGGCCACGGTATTGATGAACATAGGGTGTGAAACAAAACAGCAATGGCAATATCATGATTGCGTCTAACCAATTACACACCCACCATTGCAACCAATGCTGATACTGCGCAGTCACCGCAATATTACTCAACAGCAGATCAACGCCCGCGCCAATGGAACAGCTAATAAACATCACCAACAAAAATGTAAACCAGCTATGCAGGCGCTTAAAATCTAATGACAATGGTAATGAACGGTAAGCCTGCGCAATCATGCCAAATAACATCAGATGGCTGGCAGCAAACACCAATGCCTGGGGGATATCGCCATGCAAGGTCGTTTGCAGTAATGTAATGGCAAACAATGGCAATATACTCCAGCGTAAGCCAAACCAGAGTAATGACAATAAACTCAATGAAACCGTTGGATCTAGCTGGAGAGATAAGTTGCCGTTGTTGATAGATAACAAACTAGAATCGATGGTTAGCCGATGGCCAAAGATGGTGAGCCCAATCACCGAAAGCAACATGACCAGCCAAATAGTTTTTAACGGGCTGCGCTTAGCATTCGATGTGAGTAATACATGATATGGCAATTCCTGATAAAGGATTTCGCCTGCTGGGTTTTCCATGTTGATCCCGCCGCTTTATTTATATTTTTTCAGATGACTGATTTACATCTGTGGTGCCCGTTTTTATTTTTACCCGCAATCTTGACCGGGCATCACCTACTTTCCCGAGGTATTTGCTCATGCTAGCTATAAATGCAGCCACATTCCCTGTTGGAACCGACAAAAAATTAACCATTTCTTCTTTTCATCTTAACGCTGGTGAATGCTGCACGATTATCGGTAACAACGGTAGCGGTAAGACCATAATGGCCCGCATTTTAAATCAGGAATTACCTGCAGAGTCGGGAGAATTAATTCATCATCTGCGGTCTGAAATGGTCTCTTTTGAGAAACAGATTAAACTTTATGATGACGAGTGGCAACGCACGAATACCGATATGCTGGGTGCAGAAGAAGAGATCGCCACTTCAGTGGAAAATCTGATTCAACAGACGCATCACAACACCACACATTGCCATGAATTAGCTGCATTATTTGGAATTAGCCATCTGCTCGCACAACCATTTACGGCATTATCCAGCGGTGAAGGTCGCAAAGTATTATTAGCTCAAGCGCTGATGTCAGAACCTGAGTTATTGATTCTGGATGAACCGTTTGATGGGCTTGATGTGCAGGCGCGCGCACAACTTATGGCCACCTTAGAACAGCTATTACAAAAAGGCATAGCCTTAGCTCTGATCGTCAATCGCTTTGATGAGATCCCGCCGTTTGCGGAGCAGTTAGGTTGGATATTGGATTGCCAATTCCAGCACCTGCAGCCCAGAAACACCTTCTTTGCTGATCCGCTAACGCAACAATTATTACATTGTGCTTCTGCAACCGAGTTAACACTGCCACCCGCGTTACATCAAACTGAAAAACCGACTTTTGCTGACCCTTTAATTGAGCTGCAGCAGATCAAAGTCAGTTATGACGAACGGGTCATATTGCATGATCTCAACTGGCAGCTAAACCACGGTGAGCACTGGCATATTGCCGGCCCCAATGGCTGTGGTAAAACCACTTTATTACATCTGATCACTGGCGATCATCCGCAGTGTTATAACAACAACATTACGTTATTTGGCCGACGTCGTGGCTCAGGGGAAAGTATCTGGGAAATAAAACAACACATGGGCATTGTCAGCCCAGCATTACATATGGCTTATCGTGTGGCGGGCACGCCACTGACCGTGATGTTATCCGGCTTTTATGATTCCATTGGCCTGTATCAGCAACCCGGCGATCAGGAAATTAAACTGGCCCGCCAATGGCTGAAATTACTCGGCATGGAAAAACAAGAGCAAGCATCCTTTCTGCAGCTTTCCTACGGACAACAGCGTTTATTGCTGATTGCCCGTGCAATGGTGAAACACCCAACCTTACTGATCTTGGACGAACCGCTGCAGGGCTTAGATAGCCTGAACCGCCATTTGGTGTTGCAATATATAGATCGCCTAGTTGCCCATAGCCACAGTCAGCTGTTGTACGTCTCGCACCATGCGGAAGATGTGCCGACCTGCATGACGCACCGCCTACAGTTTATTCCAGCGCCCGCAGGTGGTTATCGTTATGAAGTGACTCGCCTGTAATCAGGCGAGAATGAAACCAGATAAGCAGCAATAAAAGCTAGACGAGTTTTTTCTGCCAGAACAACGCATGGCCTTGGGTTGGGTCTAGCTCATAGCCGGAAAAACCACAGCGATGATAGGTTTGTTGCGCCGTGTGATTGCCGGATAACACTTCCAACGTCAGTTTGCAGCAATCGCGCTCACGAGCGATCTGCTCAATCTGCTGTAACAAGGCTGTTGCAATACCTTGCCCACGAAAAGCTGACGCGACGGCCAAATCATGAATGTTAATTAATGGGCGAGCGGCAAAAGTCGATACCGTCTGAAAAGCGTTCAACAACCCGGCTGGTTGTTCATTCCAATAAGCAATCAATGAAACGGCGGAAGCGCACTGTTGTAATGTTTGCGGCAGTCGGGTGCGGCACTCAGCCGTGAGTGGTTCACCACCGCCCATTGGATCTTGTGCATACAGATCCAATAGCATCAATAAATCAGCCATTTGCTGAGCATTTTGATAATCCACCGTTAATATTTTTAGCATTATTTTTCCTTCTGAACATTATTTCCTGTAAATCGATGCACTTATGAAATTGACACAATTTGCTACAGATTTCACATAAATTTGCCATCGATTATAATTAGGTTAGTCTTGCCAAAAGGCGATTTGGGGAGTTTTTATGAAATACCGTCGGATCATATCGTTGTTTATGGCCGCAGCTTTGTTACCACTTTCACAGGTGCAGGCAAGACCTCATTTTGACGGTCCGGGGGATGGTGATGGCCGTTGGGAACATCATCACCACGATCATGATGGGGGATTTTACCCTGGGCCCGTGCGTTATTACCCCGGCCCAGTACGGGTATACGGCCCTCGATATTACGAAGCGCCTGTGCGTTACAACATCATGCCACCAGGCTATAAAACCGTTATTGCTGCGGGTGTTACCTATTTTGTTTTAAATGAGTTGTTTTATCGTATGCATGGCGGTGTCTATGAACAGGTTCCGGCCCCCGCTACCAGCAACGTCACTATTATCAATAACGGTGCCACCACCAGCACTATTGCTAATACAGGTTCGGTCATGAATGTGGTGGATATTAACGGGGTTCGTTATTACACCCAAAACGGACGTTATTATCGTCTGAACAGTAATGGTGAATACCTTGAAGTGGCACCACCTAATTACTAATTAATTGATTAGCACATTGTTATGTCTGGAACTGCATTGTCATTTGGCGTAATTGAGCAGTCAGTTGCGCCAGTGACTGGCTGGATTCCGCCGTCTGATTAGCCCCTAACGCGATCACTTTCACTGAGGAATGGATCGTATCAATATTTTTATTCAAATCTTCTGCCACGCTGTTTTGCTGTTCGGTGGCACTTGCAATTTGCGTGGTCATATCCGCGATCTCTTGTACCGCACCAGCAATCACCGCAATACGCTCACCAGCTTGATGTGCTTCTTCAACGCTGTCTTTCACCATCTTGCTACTGTGCTGCATCGCTTGCACAGCATCGTCGCTATGTTGCTGTAAGCTACCGATGATATTCTGGATTTCTTGCGTGGAATGTTGTGTGCGTTGCGCCAGCGAGCGAACTTCATCGGCCACCACCGCAAAACCTCGCCCCTGTTCACCCGCACGGGCGGCTTCAATCGCCGCGTTCAGAGCCAGTAAATTGGTTTGTTCGGCAATGCCACGGATCACATCTAACACTAAGCTGATTTTACTGCTGTCGTGAGCCAGCGAAGTGATCAGTGTCGTCGTCTGTTCAACATCGTCAGCAACGCGCTGGATAGCGTGGATCGTGCGCTCCACCACTTGGCCGCCATCTGAAGCTTCCGTGGCCGCATGCTGAGCTTCCTGCGCTGCATGAATGGTACTGCGTGCCACATCAGCCACCGTAGATGTCATCTCGTTCATCGCGGTGGCCAGATAGGTCAGTTCCTGTTCTTGCGTGCTAATGCTGGATGCCGAGTTTTTGGCCACATGCTGGCCGGTTTCCACTTGCTCACTCATATGACTGACGGTCATGGCCACTTGTTCAATCAGTTGATGTAAATTCTGCTGCATATCGGCAAAAGCGTGTGCCAACGTGCCAATTTCATCCCGATTCAATTGCGACAAGTTCATCGGGTGTGTCAGATCGCCTGCGGCAATACGTTTAGCCTGCTGCAACAAAGAGTGTAATGGTTTACGGATCTGGGCACCTAAACCCAAGGCCCCCAGTAACACCAGTAATAAAACCAAGCCGATCAGTGTGCTGATCTGCCAAATGGAAGCATGAAACAGTGTCGTTGCAGCTTTTGAGGTATTCACTGACTTGTCATTCAGCGCGGCTTCCAGCACAGATAGGCTGCTTTTAAGCTGCTGATATTTAGGTAGCCCCTCTTCCACAATTAAATCTTTCGCGTCCGCAGTGCTGCCTTCATCCAGTAATGACTGGAACTGCTGCTGAAATGCTTCATATTGGTGCCATTGCTCGGTAAGTTTGGTTTGTAATGCCAGTTCCTGAGGCAATGTCAGCCATTGCTGACTGGTCTGTAACACTTGACGGATCTGTGCGGAGTACTGTTTTAGGGCATTTTGGAATTGTATTTTTTCTTCGCTGGTCGCAAAACCGGACTGGCGTAATTGGATCTGACGGAAATCGGAAACCAGCACATCCATCCGCAAGATGTTGACCAGACTGGGCTCTACGTTACCGGTAATATATTCCACGTGGGCGTTCAGGCGCTGTAACAAATAACCGCTGACACCACCCAGCACTACCACCAGTAAACCAATGATGCCAAAACTGACACCCAACTTACGGCCAATCGATAAATGCCGGAATCCCATCATGTTTTACCCCATGCTCTCTTATGCGCTGAACATAAGCAGGCAAATAGAGTGCCATGATGGAAGACAGTGAGAAGTTGACCCTATTCAGACCAACGCGGCGAGATGACTTGTTTGATATGCAGATGATCGAGAATGCGAGCCACCAGAAAGTTGACCAGATCGCCGATGCTCTGCGGTTTATGATAAAAACCCGGTGAAGCCGGTAGTATCGTCGCCCCCAGCTGAGTCAGCTTGAGCATATTTTCCAGATGAATCGCGGAGTAAGGTGTTTCTCGCGGCACCAGCAATAAATGCCCTCGCTCTTTTAGCACCACGTCGGCCGCGCGCTCAATCAAATTATCTGACATACCGTGGGCAATGGCGGCCAGCGTGCCCATAGAACACGGACAAACCACCATCTGTTTAGGTGCCGCAGAACCCGAGGCGACCGGTGAAAACCAGTCATCACGGCCATAAACCCGCAGCTGATGCTCATCACAACCATACTGCTGGAGTAAAAATTGCTGACAGGCTTGCGGGTCTGCCGGCCAATTCAGCTCCAATTCCGTCGCCAGCACCACTTGCGCGGCAGACGAGAGCAACAGATGAACCTGACAGCCCGCGGAGAGTAATTGTTCCAACAGGCGAACGCCATACACTGCACCGGATGCACCGGTAATTGCCAAGGTGATCGCCTGAGTCATGCTTACTCCAATTACTTTGAATGTAATTTAGTTAATTTATCCAGCAACTTCAGATGAATGCCATCGAAGCCGCCATTACTCATGATCAGGATCTGATCGCCAGGCTTTGCTTCGGCAGCCAGCATATAGACCAGATGATGAATATCATGCTGTACGGTGGTCGGGATCGGCGCTTTCAGTGCCAACTGGTGGATATCCCAACCTAATCCGGTCGGGGCAAACAGATAGGCTTTATCGGCCTGCACCAGACTCTTGATCAGCTCGCCCTGATGAACGCCCATTTTCATGGTGTTCGAGCGTGGTTCCAACACAGCCAGAATACGTGCGGTTCCCACTTTCGCCCGCAGCCCTGCAATGGTAGTCGCGATCGCAGTTGGGTGATGCGCAAAGTCGTCATACAGCTTAATGCCGGCCACTTCGCCGCGCAGCTCCATCCGTCGTTTCGGCATGATGAATTCATTCAGTGCCGCAATACCATCGACCACACGCACACCGGCATGGCGTGCTGCCGCAATCGCCATCAGGCCATTATGTACGTTGTGGCGACCGAGACCGCACCAATGCACTTCGCCTTGCACTTCACCGTTTAAAACGACAGCGAATGCCGAGCCATCTTCTTTCAGTAATTTGGCTTGCCAGTTAGCACCCTCACCTTCCACCAGCTCGATTTCGCTCCAGCAGCCCATAGTACGCACTTCCGCCAACGCCGGATCATGCGCGGGCATGAGAATGCGGCCATTCGATGGCACGGTGCGCACCAGATGGTGGAATTGACGTTGGATCGACGCCAGATCGGGGAAAATATCTGCATGATCATATTCGAGGTTATTCATGATCAAGGTGCGGGGACGGTAATGAACGAACTTAGAGCGCTTATCGAAAAATGCGCAGTCATATTCATCGGCTTCGATGACGAAAAACGGTGCATTACCCAAACGGGCAGAGAAAGGGAAATTGCCCGGCACACCGCCGATCAGGAACCCCGGTTCTAAGCCCGCATGTTCTAAAATCCATGCCACCATGCTGGAGGTCGTGGTTTTACCGTGCGTACCAGCAACACCGATCACCCAGCGCTGTTGTAATACATTGTCACGCAACCACTCTGGGCCGGAGGTATACGGCAAATTGCGGTTTAATACATATTCCACACACGGATTGCCACGGCTCATCGCATTACCAATCACCACCATATCAGGTGCCGGATCGAGTTGTGATGGATCGTAGCCCTGCACCAGCTCAATGCCCTGCTCTTCTAACTGCGTGCTCATCGGCGGATAAACGTTAAGATCAGAGCCGGTCACTTTGTGACCCTGTTGTTTCGCCAGCACCGCAATACCGCCCATAAAGGTGCCGCAGATGCCCAGAATGTGAATATGCATACAGGATTACCTGAATTTAAGAAAACTAAAACACTGATTCTAATGAAGCAATGCACTTTGTGCCATCACTCTGCAGCGCGGGTTGGTAGCGATTTATATCAGCCCCGTTATAATAGGCGGCTGCAACCTACTATTAATTAAAAAAGGGAAACGCCATGAGCTTGAATTTGGTTCCTGCTGGCAAAGAAATGCCGGAAGATATCTATGTAGTTATTGAGATCCCGCAAAATGCTGATCCAATCAAATATGAAATCGACAAAGCGTCTGGCGCCATATTTGTAGACCGTTTCATGTCGACCCCAATGTTCTATCCATGCAACTACGGTTACATCAACAACACCCTGTCGTTGGATGGTGACCCAGTAGACGTGCTGGTGCCGACTCCATACCCATTGATCCCAGGTTCTGTGATCCGCTGCCGCCCAGTTGGCGTGCTGAAAATGAGCGATGAAGCAGGTCAGGACGCAAAACTGGTTGCTGTACCACACAGCAAACTGACTAAACAATACGAACACATCAGCGACGTACATGAACTGCCAGAACTGCTGAAAGCGCAGATCCGCCATTTCTTTGAACGTTATAAAGAGCTGGAAGCCGGTAAATGGGTGAAAGTTGAAGGCTGGGGCGACAAAGCTGAAGCCATCGCTGAAATCGAAGCGTCTGTAGTACGTTACGAAGAAAGCAAATAAGCATTAGAAAATCAAAAAGCCATGCATTGCATGGCTTTTTTGTTTGGGAGCTCGGAGATCCCTTTTCGTTATCGTGTGTTATCAAGAGTACAGATAAACCGCCAGCCCTATAATCAGCGCGATATATACCAGCAGCAAAACGAGTAATTTCGTTTTTGGCATTTTGTTGTCATTCGTCATTATGCTAAATCCTCGCAGACCTCATAGCTGGCCTACCGGTTAACAATAGCATAACAATTTTGTTAACTCTATCCGTACGTTTATTACGTCTATTGTAAATTACTGATCTGACTCACAGCTTATCGAAATCGTTTCAGCAAGGTTTCAGCCGTTTATACTGGTAATAACCCACGAGCTTGTAATTGCGCTAACAATTCTGCAACGACATCGCTCACGGAACGTGCATGATTGTGAATATGCACTTCCGGTTGTTCCGGTGCTTCATACGGATCAGAGATCCCGGTGAAATTTTTGATTTCTCCGGCGCGGGCTTTTTTATACAAGCCTTTCGGATCGCGTTGTTCACATTCCGCCAATGGTGTGTCGACAAACACTTCGACAAATTCTCCCTGCGGAAACAGTGCACGGATCGCATCACGATCAGCACGATATGGCGAGACAAAAGCCGCTAACACTACCAGACCCGCATCAACCATTAGTTTCGATGCTTCACCGACCCGGCGTAGATTCTCCTGTCGATCTTCTGCGGAAAAACCTAAGCCCTTGCACAAGCCATGACGCACATTGTCACCGTCGAGCAGATAGGTGTGCACACCGTGACGGAACAGTTCTTGTTCTAATGCGCCGGCAATGGTCGATTTACCGGAACCCGATAGGCCCGTAAACCACAGCAGGCAGGCTTTATGCCCTTTTTGCTCAGCCCGAGCGGCTTTATCAATGGCATGTTCATGCCAGACGATGTCTTTGTTCATTCGATCTAAACCTATTAAGTGCAACGAAGGTTAATAAACACTCTTCTGCGGACAAAGGGATTCTTTCTTACGACACGCCGTAAACCCATCCATGGGGGCTCCGCCGCGTCATCCATGACGCGGAGGGTCTCCAGAATGATTCCCCTTGTCCGCTTTCGCTTTGTGCTGCGTTTAGGTAACGAATCCTAAAAAGCAAAGAGGTAACCCGCAGGTTACCTCTGATAAACACATTACAGCTTACCGATATCCAGCGCCTGCCAATGCGGGAAGTGTTTACGCACCAGCGCATTCAGTTCCAGTTCAAACTCGCTGAATTGCGTTTTGCTGGTCTTATCAGCCAATGCTTCCACTACCATACCGGCACCGATGGTGACGTTACTCAGACGATCGATGACGATGAAACTACCAGTGTCACGCACCTTGTTGTAAGGATCGACGCCGACCTGATTGGTCAGAGACAGCTCCAGCAGACCGATTTCATTCAGTTTTAATTCAGTCGCTTCATGCTGTTCCAGCGTATTCACATCAATCCGGTGACGGATAGCATCAACATGACCGCGAGTTTTGCGAGTCGCCAATTTGATATCGTACTGACGGTGCGGTTGCAGTGGCTCTTCGGTCATCCATACTACGTTTGCCAGCACACGCTGCGTGATCTGGGTATCGGCTTCCGGTGCTACCAGCAAATCACCACGGCTGATGTCGATTTCATCTTCCAGTGTGATCGTCACCGCTTCGCCCGGCAGAGCATAATCAAGATCGCCATCAAAGGTCACGATGCGTTTTACTTTGCTCTCTTTACCAGACGGCAACACTTTCACCACATCGCCCGGTTTCACCACACCCGCGGCGATAGTGCCCATGTAACCACGGAAATCCAGATTCGGACGTGACACCAGCTGTACCGGCATACGGAACGGCAAATCGACGTTGCGCGTGCCGACTTCAGCATTTTCCAGCAGCGTCAGCAGTGGTTCACCTGAATACCATGGCATCTGCTCGCTCTTAGTCACCAGATTGTCGCCATCCAGTGCCGAAATTGGCACTACTTTGATGTCGATTTTTGGCAAACCGGCAGCAAAACCCAGATATTCGGTTTTGATGCTGTTGAAGACTTTCTCATCGAAATTCACCAGATCCATCTTGTTCACCGCGACGATGAACTGACGAATGCCTAACAGACTAGCGATGAAACTGTGGCGGCGGGTCTGTTCCAGAACACCGCGACGCGCATCAATCAGGATGATCGCCAGATCACAGGTCGACGCACCGGTCGCCATGTTACGGGTGTATTGTTCATGGCCCGGTGTATCGGCAATGATGAATTTACGTTTCGAGGTAGAGAAATAACGGTACGCGACATCAATGGTGATACCTTGCTCACGTTCGGCTTGCAGACCATCGACCAGCAAGGCGAAATCCAGTTTTTCACCGGTAGTGCCGATCTTCTGGCTTTCTGATTTCAGCGTGTTCAGGTGATCTTCATACACCTGACGGGAATCATGCAACAGACGGCCGATCAGGGTGCTTTTACCATCATCCACGCTGCCGCAGGTCAGGAAACGCAGCAAACTTTTATGCTGCTGGTTCTTCAGGTAAGTCTCGATGCCTTCTTCTTTGATTGCTTCGGCAATAGTGGTATTCATTGTCTTGTTCCTTAATCCGTTTCAGTAACCCGCAAACCTTAGAAATAACCCTGACGTTTTTTCAGCTCCATTGAGCCGGCCTGATCGCTGTCGATCAGACGCCCTTGCCGTTCACTGGTAGTCGACACCAACATCTCTTCGATGATTTCCGGCAGGGTTGAGGCTTCGGATTCGACCGCCCCAGTCAGTGGATAACAACCGAGGGTACGGAAGCGGACAGATTCAATTTGCGGTACTTCGCCCGGATTAAGCGGCATACGTTCATCATCAACCATGATTTTCACACCATCACGTTCGACAATCGGACGTTTGGCTGCGAAATACAACGGAACGATTTCAATGTTTTCCAAATAGATGTATTGCCAAATATCCAGTTCGGTCCAGTTCGACAGCGGGAACACACGGATGCTTTCGCCTTTGTTCACCTGACCGTTATACAGGCGCCACAGTTCCGGACGCTGGTTTTTCGGGTCCCACGCGTGGTTTTTATCGCGGAAGGAGTACACACGTTCTTTCGCACGTGATTTCTCTTCATCACGACGCGCTCCACCGAAAGCGGCATCAAAGCCGTATTGATTCAGCGCTTGCTTCAAGCCTTCGGTTTTCCAGATATCGGTATGCTTTGAGCTGCCGTGTTCAAACGGATTCAGGTTCATCGCCACCGCATCTGGATTAATGTGTACCAGCAATTCCAGACCATATTTTTTCACGGTCTCATCACGAAACTTGATCATTTCGCGGAATTTCCAGGTGGTATCCACATGCAGCAATGGGAATGGCAGCGTGCCCGGATAGAAAGCTTTACGTGCCAGATGCAGCATGACAGAGGAGTCTTTCCCGATGGAGTAGAGCATTACCGGATTCTGAAACTCGGCCGCCACTTCACGGATGATATGGATGCTTTCGGCTTCCAACTGCTTCAAATGGGTTAATCGTGCGGTGTCCAGTTGCATATGCTTACTACTCCTGTTTACGCCCTTGCCTGACCATGCAGACTTTATATCAGGCAAGATTAATCAAATGTTCTTTGCCGGAGGCGATGTCACCACCAAACCAGCTTAATGTGTCGGCCAGTGCAGCCACTTCGCCGATCACAATCAGTGATGGGCTGTGAGCACCTTTAGCCAGCTCAGGTAATTCTTGTAATGTGCCACGCAACACGCGTTGTTTCACCGTGGTGCCACGCTCAATCAGGGCTACCGGTGTATCCGGTCGACGGCCGTGGGCCATCAGACGTGCGGTAATGGTCGGTGAACCAATCAGCCCCATGTAGATCACCAAGGTCTGATTGCTGGCAGCCAATGATGCCCAATCCGGCTCTTCACCATCTTGTTTGCAATGCCCGGTGATAAACACCGCACTCTGCGCGCTGTCACGATGCGTCAACGGAATACCGGCATACGCGGTCGCCCCTGCGGCTGCGGTGATACCCGGCACCACTGAATACGGAATGCCTTCGGCACGGGCCGCTTGCAATTCTTCCGCACCACGCCCGAACATAAACGGATCGCCACCTTTCAGGCGCACGACGCGTTTGCCCGCACGGGCATGGCTTAATAACAATTCATTGATTTCATGCTGCGGCACACTGTGCGCACCGGCTTTTTTGCCAACACTAATGCGCTCGGCATCACGGCGCACCAAATTCAGAACCTCCGGTGATACCAACTGGTCATACAGCACCACTTCCGCCTGTTGGATCTGCTGTAAGCCCTTCAGCGTCAGCAAACCAGCATCACCAGGGCCGGCACCGACCAGCACAATTTCACCGCCGGCATAACTTTCAGCATTTAACTGCTGTTCCATCCACTGTTCCGCCGCTGGCTGTTGTTCCGTTTCCAGCAAAGTAGCCAGTTGCGGTGAGGCAAACGCTTTTTCCCAGAAACGGCGGCGAGATGTAATGTCACCCAGTTTTTGTTTAATACGGGAACGCAATTCACCCGACAAATTACCCAGTGCGCCCAAATGTTTTGGCAATAACGCTTCTAAACGTTCCCGCAGCATGCGTACCAGCACCGGCGCTTTGCCACCACTCGATACCGCCACCATGATTGGCGAGCGATCAATAATCGACGGGAAAATAAAGCTCGAACGATCAGGGTCATCGACCACGTTTACCCAGATATTGGCCGCATCCGCTGCTGCCGCAACTTCCGCATTCACCTCTTCATCGTCGGTAGCCGCAACCACCAGCATCTGATTATTCAAATGCGCCGGATTAAAACGCGATGGAATATAGGTATGTTGTTCCGACAGTAATTCCGTCAATTCTTCGTGTAACGATGGGGCAATCACGGTTAATACCGCACCGGCGTCTAATAACAGACGTGCTTTACGCAGTGCAATATCACCACCACCTACCAGTAATACGGTGCGATTTTTTAATCTGGCAAACAGCGGCAGATAATCCATGATGACTCCTTCTATTTCTGGAATATGAATATAGACATGTAATAGTGAGATGTAAAATGATAAAAAGGCACTTTTATAGCTAAAAAGTAATATGCTTATCTGATTATGTGATTTAGAGGTTAAGTTACCTTTTAGCGGGCAGGTTTGGCCAGTTGTGCCTTAATTTTTAGCTCTTTCGCCAGGCAATCCGCGCATAAACAATCGCTGGCATCGAGTGATAATGACATGATATTCGGAAGGTCTTGGCACCAGCAGCCACCATTTTTTCCGCCAGTGCCACACTGAAATTGATTTCCGCAAACCGAGCACCACTTTTCTTCTGCTTGTAAAGGCCGGCTCAGCAACCGCATCCAAACTAATTCTTTCTGCTCGTCACTGAAATCCAACCAATTAGCCACTTCATCAAGAGTACGATGGCATCCCTTGCAATACTGGCCAGACTCATCTAACCGGCAAACACCACGACAGGGTGAATGGATTGTCATGCGACCTCCTTGTTCATATCCATATGGCTCATCGTTCTTATGTTCTATACTCTTGATACTATGAAAAAAGTATAGCCAGAAAGCTGGCTCTCGGAGGTTGAAATGGATTTAAGTTTACCACTGCTTATTATTTTTATCGTACTGGTTCTCGTCACACTCAGCACTGTGATTAAAGTAGTGCCACAAGGTTATAACTGGACGGTAGAACGATTTGGACGCTACACCAGCACACTGACACCCGGATTGAGTTTACTCATCCCCTTCATCGATCGTATAGGCCGCAAAATAAACATGATGGAACAGGTCATGGATATTCCGCCGCAGGAAATTATCTCCCGCGATAACGCCAATGTAACGATTGATGCCGTGGCTTTTGTACAAGTGATTGAAGCGCATAAAGCAGCGTATGAAGTCAATGATCTGATGTCCGCTATTCGTAATCTGACCATGACCAACATCCGTACCGTATTAGGTGCCATGGAGTTAGATCATATGTTGTCACAACGCGACACGATCAATGAAAAATTGCTGCATACCGTCGATGCTGCTACCAGCCCATGGGGAGTCAAAGTCACGCGTATTGAAATCAAAGACGTACGCCCACCACAAGATTTGATTGAAGCAATGAATGCCCAGATGAAAGCCGAACGTCAGAAACGGGCGGAAATTCTTGAAGCCGAAGGTGTGCGCCAATCGAAGATCTTAAAAGCTGAAGGTGAAAAACAATCGCAGATCCTGAAAGCAGAAGGTGAACGACAGGCGGCGTTTTTAGCCTCGGAAGCGCGTGAGCGTCAAGCCGAAGCAGAAGCCAAAGCAACCCAACTGGTTTCGGATGCAATTTCCAACGGCAACACCCAAGCCATCAATTATTTTATCGCGCAAAAATACACCGAAGCGCTGGGTAAGATTGGTGATGGACAAAACAGTAAGCTGGTCTTGATGCCACTAGAAGCCACACAGTTAATCGGCTCTATCGGCGGTATCAGTCAGTTGTTAAATGAAATTGGGCAGAAAAAAGCGTAGTTATATACCCAAAGTAATTGGAGTTGCAGCAAGGCGACAAGTGAACGAATCCCCATGAGCATAGATAGACTATGTGATTGGGGTGAGTGAACGCCGTCAACGATGCGGCAACTTCAAGTACGAAGGGTATAAAGACATAGGGTGCAATGATGCTGGATTGGACATGGTTCACCGAATGGAATTACTGGCACTGGTTGATCCTCGGTGCTGCATTATTATTGCTGGAATTGTTTGGCACTGCTGGCCTGCTGCTTTGGACCGGCATCGCTGCACTGCTGACTGCTGTGATGGTATATCTGTTTACGTTAGATATTTATGGTCAATGGGGTCTGTTTGCCATATTCAGTATCGCCACAACCTGGTATTGGTTTCGCCTTAACCAACGCGATAAACCCGCCGTCAGCGCAGCTGTGTTGAATCAACGCACTCAACGCTGCATTGGTGCACAAACCACTTTGTTGGAAGATGTACAGTTAAGGCAAAGCCGAGTTCGGTTGGATGATACAGTCTGGCAAGTGTTGTGTAACGAACCGCTTAAAGCAGGCACTGCAGTTAAAGTAATCTCGGCAGAAGGCACTTTGTTGATTGTCGAAGCCAGAAAAATCAGCTGAACTATTGAAAATAACTCTTAAAAATAAAGGGGGCACAATAGCCCCCTCGTTTCATGAACAGTTATCCACGACTTATTCTGGCTTAAGAACGAAGTCTTCCCCCATCCGAATTTCATCCCGCAGGGTTGGCAGCATAGCCTCGAGAGCATCTTTCTCTGCCTGCGTCAGTGGCCCGTATGGTAACACCTTATACCAGCCCTCTTTACCTAAACGCATCGGTTGTGAGAAGAAACGGCTGTGTTGGCTACCGCCTTCCACATAAGCACATTCCACCACGTTTTCTTCACCCATCAGACCACGAACCACCGCATTGACAAAACGATGTGCTGCGGCAGCCATGGCCAGTGTTGCTGAACCATTGCCAGCTTTGGCTTCAACGACTTCAGTACCCGCATCTTGAATATGACGCACCAATTGCGCGGCTTCTTCATCAGTGAATTCAAAACCACCGACTTGCGACATCACTGGCAGAATCGTTTTACCACTGTGACCTCCAATCACATTCACGCGGATAGTGCCGGCTGCACGTCCTTGTGAATTGGCAACAAACGTTTCCGCACGGATAACATCCAACATGGTGACGCCAAACAATTTCTGTGGATTATAAACACCGGCTTTTTTCAACACTTCCGCCGCAACTGGCACCATGCTGTTCACTGGGTTGGTAATAATGCAGAAACAAGCATTCGGGCAGATCGACGCAGCTTCAGATACTAATGCCTGAATAACACCAGCATTAAATTTAAATAAATCGCTGCGATCCATACCTGGTTTACGGGCAATGCCCGCACAGATCACGACCACATTACTGCCTTCCAATGCTTTTGGCAGATCAGTGCCAGCAAAGCCTTTTACCGCAACATCAGTAGGAATATGGCTCAAATCAACAGCAATACCCGGTGTTACTGGCGCAACATCATACAAAGCCAGTTTAAAGCCGGCGGGCAATTTCATTTTTAATAATAGGGACAGCGCTTGCCCTATACCACCAGCAGCACCGAGAACAGTTATTTTCATAGCAAGCTCCATATTTTTGTTGTTGTGATGGTAGTTATAAGTATTGCTCATCTGAAAATAGTAGAAAGTGACGTATCCACCAAACACACCCGCGGGAAGTGTGAGCTGGGTGACACTCTTTCTTTATTCAGACTGAATCGTTTAACTCGCTTCTCAGGCCATTTTTGCATGCTGACTTCCAGCAACCGCTGCCTAGATCCTGTGAACTAATATCTATTTTTATGCAGCAATCGTTGAAATATATGCAGCCAGACTGCAAAATTGTTGTTTATGAACGATTCATCTCGGATTTTACATGAAACCCGGCGAAAAACAGGAACAACTTGTTAAGGCTTTCAAAGCCTTATTACGAGAAGAGCGATTTGGATCACAGGCTGAAATTGTTACGGCACTGAATGAAATCGGCTTTGAAAACATTAACCAGTCGAAAGTATCCCGGATGTTAAGCCGCTTTGGTGCGGTACGAACCCGTAATGCTAAGACGGAAATGGTGTATTGCTTACCCGTAGAATTAGGTATTCCGACGATCAACAGCCCACTGAAAAATCTGGTGCTGGATGTCGATCATAACGGCATTATTCTGGTGATCCACACCACCCCGGGTGCGGCACAATTGATTGCCCGTATGCTGGATTCCTTGGGTAAAGCAGAAGGTATTCTCGGCACCATTGCTGGTGATGACACCATCTTCATCACGCCAACAGCAGAAACCGATATCGACGAGCTTTACGACTCAGTTCTGGAATTATTTGAACAGACGGGTTAGTACACAGGCTATAAAAAAGGGACCGTGAGGTCCCAATATGTCTGAACGAACAATCTGAAAAAAACAGAATTAGATGGCTTCGCCATCCATTTCACCGGTACGGATACGCACAACATGCGCCAGGTCGTACACGAAAATCTTGCCGTCACCAATTTTGCCGGTATAAGCCGCTTTGCTGATTGCTTCGATAATGCTTTCAACGTTATCGTCAGAAGTAGCGATATCCAGTTTTACTTTCGGCAGAAAGTCGACCTGATATTCAGCACCGCGATACAATTCGGTGTGACCTTTTTGACGGCCAAAACCTTTCACTTCCGACACGGTCATACCATCTACGCCAAGTGCAGCAACAGCTTCACGCACGTCATCCAATTTGAACGGTTTAATGATTGCACTGATAAGTTTCATAGTTAAACTCCCACTCCCTGGTTAATTGGGCTTAACTGAAACAATTCAATGTCTGTGCCATTTATTAAATATTCTTATTTTTCAATCATTTAACAATAAAAAACTCATTCATCATACTATTGATGAACGCAATTATGCACTTCCCGCCAGCACCGCAACAAAAACGCCCCAAAAAGGGGCGTCATTGTGGGTCATTTATCTATTCTTGCTCAGTAATAAACTCACGCCAGGCACGAAGTAACAATTCAAAGTCTTCCAGACCACAAGCGGCAAATAACTCATCATCGTAATAACTTAAACCCTGCTCATTATCTTCTATCGGTGTTTCAAATTGCAGCTCCAACGCGCTGACGGTGGCCGCCTCTTCTTCCAGATACAGACAAAAGGTCTTGCCAGATAATTTATAATCGTCTCCGCCATGTAATAAGTGCGCGGTGGCTTTCAGAATTTCATCACAAAGGGGTAAATTTTCACCCAATTCATCGGTCAGCCAAAAGCCAAAGGCTTCATGCCCCATCGATAAACGAGCCCGGCAACGACCGTCTATATCCCGGACAAACTCATGATCCATACCTTGCTCTCCTGAACAACGGCAATACGGGTCATCCCTCACCTTTTCAGCCTGTCTGCAGACTGCGTTTGCCTGATTATGTTTACTTATTAACAATAGTTGAAAGTTATTGGAAACAGCGAAAAAAGAGAAGGGCAAGTCGATGACCTGCCCTTCATGTGATCACAAATTACCGTTTTATGCGGGTACTTGTAAAATCACTTCCGCTGCTTTGCTGGTATAGCTGGCGATCTGATCAAAGTTCAGATAACGATAAACGTCGGCCGCCATCGCATCCAGTTCCTTCGCGTAAGATTGATATTCTTCTACGCTTGGGATCCGGCCCAGAATCGCGGCTACAGAAGCCAGTTCCGCCGAAGCCAGATAGACGTTCGCGCCCTGACCTAAACGGTTCGGGAAGTTACGGGTCGAGGTAGATACCACAGTGGTGCCATCGCCAACACGCGCTTGGTTACCCATACACAGAGAACAGCCCGGGATTTCGATACGCGCACCCACGCGACCGAAAATACCGTAATAACCTTCTTCGGTCAGTTGGTCACGATCCATTTTGGTCGGTGGCGCGATCCACAGACGGGTATGCAGCTGACCTTTGAACTGGTTCAGCAATTTACCGGCTGCACGGAAGTGACCGATGTTGGTCATGCAAGAACCGATGAACACTTCATCGATTTTATCGCCCGCAACAGTAGACAGCAGACGCGCATCATCCGGATCGTTCGGTGCACACAGGATCGGCTCTTTGATTTCGTTCATGTCGATTTCAATGATCGCGGCGTATTCTGCATCCGCATCGGCTTCCATCAGTTTTGGATTGGCCAGCCATTCCTGCATGCCGGCGATACGACGCTCGATGGTGCGTTTATCACCGTAACCTTCTGCCAGCATCCATTTCAGCATCACGATGTTGGAATTCAGGTATTCAGCAATTGGCGCTTCATCCAGCTTGATGGTACAGCCTGCAGCAGAACGCTCAGCACTGGCATCAGCCAGTTCAAATGCTTGCTCCACTTTCAGTTGTGGCAGACCTTCGATTTCCAGAATACGGCCCGAGAAGATGTTTTTCTTGCCGGCTTTCTCAACAGTCAGCAGACCCATCTGAATGGCTTGGTAAGGGATCGCATGCACCAGATCACGCAAGGTGATACCTGGCTGCAATTCGCCTTTAAAGCGCACCAGCACAGACTCTGGCATATCCAATGGCATCACACCGGTAGCAGCAGCAAACGCCACCAGACCAGAGCCCGCAGGGAAAGAAACGCCGATTGGGAAGCGGGTGTGTGAGTCACCACCAGTACCGACGGTATCCGGCAGCAGCATACGGTTCAGCCAGCTATGGATAACACCATCGCCCGGACGCAGCGAAACACCACCACGGTTCATGATGAAATCAGGCAGCGTGTGGTGCGTCTGCACATCAACTGGTTTTGGATAAGCTGCCGTGTGACAGAATGACTGCATCACCAGATCCGCTGAGAAGCCCAGACAGGCCAGATCTTTCAGCTCGTCGCGGGTCATCGGGCCGGTGGTATCTTGCGAACCCACGGTGGTCATCTTCGGTTCACAGTAAGTGCCCGGACGAATACCAGCAACACCACAAGCTTTACCAACCATTTTCTGCGCCAGTGTGTAACCTTTACCGGTATCAGCGACTGGTTTCGGACGGTTAAACACGGTCGATGCTGGTAGGCCCAGCATGTCACGCGCTTTGTCGGTCAGACCACGACCCACGATCAATGGAATACGGCCACCAGCACGCACTTCATCCAGCAGCACGTCGGTTTTCAGCTCGAATGTAGCAATCACTTCGTCACTGCCATGCGCAGTCACTTTACCGGCATACGGATAGATGTCGATGACATCACCGGTGTTCATTTTGCTGACATCCAGCTCGATTGGCAGCGCGCCGGCATCTTCCATGGTATTGAAGAAGATCGGGGCAATTTTGCCACCCAGTACGAAACCACCAGCACGTTTGTTTGGCACGTTCGGGATATCATCACCCATGAACCACAGCACGGAGTTAGTCGCAGATTTACGCGATGAACCGGTACCCACTACATCACCCACATACACCAGTGGGAAACCTTTCTGTTTCAGGGCATCCAGCGTTTTGATCGGGCCAACCGCGCCTTCTTGATCGGCGGTAATCCCCGGACGGCTGTTTTTCAGCATCGCTAAGGCGTGCAATGGAATATCAGGACGCGACCAGGCATCTTGCGCTGGCGACAGATCGTCGGTGTTGGTTTCACCGGTCACTTTGAAAACGGTCAGGGTGACTTTGTCAGCCAGCTGAGGACGGTTCAAATACCATTCGGCATTGGCCCATGATTCCATGACCTGTTTGGCATAGGCATTACCCGCTTGCAGTTTTTCCTGCACGTCATGGAAAGAATCAAACAACAGCAAGGTGTGCGACAGTGCTTTCGCGGCGATTGGGGCCAGTTTGGCATCATCCAGCAGATCGATCAGCGGTTGAATGTTGTAACCGCCTTGCATGGTACCCAGCAATTCAGTCGCTTTTTCCGCACTGATCACGGGTGAGGTTACGGTACCTTTGGTGACAGCAGCCAGAAAACCGGCTTTTACATAAGCAGCTTCATCGACTCCCGGTGGTACACGATCAGCCAGCAGCTCTAGTAATACGGCTTCTTCACCGGCCGGTGGGTTTTTCAGTAATTCAACCAGCGCGGCAACCTGTTCGGCTGATAATGGTTTTGGCGCAATACCTTGCGCAGCACGTTCTGCAACATGTTGACGATAGCTTTCTAGCACAATGCACTCCTCTCTGGAAAATCAGCCCCGCCGCTCATCCCTGAACAGTTGTCAGTAGCTTGGCTGTGAAGCAAACGGGGGACAACTATAGTGAATTTATATGCAAAATAGAAACATAACCGCAGATCAGCAGCGGTCTTTCTGCTCCGGAGAACACTCTTTTTTCGGTACTAAATGTGGCGGCACTGGCACACCGTTATTAAGTTGAATCGGCCTACGCCCTTGATCATTATTCATTTGAGGCGCTGGTTGGTTTCTCGGGTTATCGTTATTCATCCGGTGTTCTGGCTGATTTCTCCGATTGTCATCCATCCGATGCTCCGGCTGGTTTCTCCGATTGTCATCCATCCGATGCTCCGGCTGGTTTCTCCGATTATCGTCCATCCGATGCTCTGGTTGGTTTCTCCGATTATCATCCATCCGATGCTCTGGTTGGTTTCTCCGATTATCATCCATCCGATGATCCGGTTGGTTTCTCCGGTTATCTTCTATCCGGTAGACTGGCTGGTATCTCCGATTATCTTCGATTCGGTAGACCGGTTGATACCTCCGATCATCATCTATTTGGTAGACCGGTTGATATCGTTGGTCATCATCGACTCGGTAAACCCGTCTGTAGCGTTGGTCATGCCGATAATATGGATCATCGTAAACAACACACCCAGTCATCATGGTTAGAACTGCAGCCAACACGAAATAAGAACCTATTTTCATCGGCATGTTCCCAGATTGTTTTTATTGTTACGCTCCGGTTAAGCATAATCGTTACCGACAGAAAAAACATCCGCCGACAATTAACCAGAAAAAAATTTCGCATTTCAAAGACATTTTTTGCTCACACAATACGAAACGTTACCGTGTAGTCAGGGAATCCGACGAAAGCTATACTTAATTCAGCGATGAAATATCATTTTTCCTCGGTCAGGTGATCAGTAATACACATCCTGCCCGGTTTTTATATTAAGGACTGTTCATGTTGTATTCGATTTTAGCCATCAGTCTTGGCGCTTCTGCCGGTGCCGTCAGCCGTTGGTTTTTAGGTTTGGGGCTGAATGCGCTATTCCCCACTATTCCACTGGGCACGTTGGCGGCTAATTTACTCGGTGGTTATCTGATCGGTTTGGCGATCACCTTTTTTGCAGGGAACCCGAGTTTGCCACCGGAATGGCGTCTGCTCGTGATCACGGGTTTTCTCGGTGGTTTGACGACCTTTTCAACTTTTTCCGCCGAAGTGACCGCCTTATTACAACAAGGCCGATTAGCTTGGGCTGGTGCTGCGATTTCTGTGCATGTTTTGGGTTCACTGGCGATGACGTTGTTGGGTATGGCCTCGATGAACTTATTACAACGAGTGCCTTAGGAGGTGCTTATGCAAGGCTTTAAGCTAACGTTTTTCACACAACAAGACCGTTCTGTGCATGGTCAATCACTGGCGTTATGGTTACTCGAACAAACAAAAGAGATTGGCATTCGTGGGGCGACACTAACAGCTGCCAATGAAGGTTTTGGCCACGACAAAAAGCTGCATTCTGTACATTTTTTTGAGTTAACCGAGCAACCGTTACAAGTGACCATGGCGGTTACTGCGGAAGAAGCAGAGATAATGTTTGCGTTACTGAAAAAAGAGAATCTTAATATTTTCTACACGCAGGCAGCGATTGAATTTGGTATGTCAGGAGAGCGCTGAACCAGCAGGTTCGGCCTCCCATAAAATGAATGTTTAATCTTTAAGCCCCATTTTTCTGAAAAACATTTCAGCCGGACAAAATCCGGTGAAAGAGCTTTGAATCATATTCGCCCCGACAAACAAGGTTAACAGCACAAACCATGGGCTGAGCCAGTAAGTCAGTGCCACCGAGACTAAAACCATCACCCCGGCAAAGGCGCGTACTGCTTTATCGACCGTCATGATGTTCCCCCTTTAAATTAGATCTATCTAATTAAATATAGTCGCTCCGGCTCAATACTGGGCTTGCCAACCTAAAAATTCATTTCTGTGCAATTTTTCTCAGCAACCACCAACACAACTAAACTAATAAGTAGTTGCAAGATATTCATAAGAATATAAATTAGAATTATCTAATTTAAAGGAGCTGGGTCATGCGTCATTTTCTAGTACTCCTCATACTGTGTACGAACTCAGTCTTCATGAACGCTGCGTATGCCGAGATAACCCCTTCTGCGCCCGATACACTCAGCGTGCAACCAGCTAATGTGCCAGACTGGTTTGTCATGGACGCCAGAGTAGAGCCAATTGATCAAGGAACGGTTTCAGCGCAAACCAGCGGGCGGGTGAGCGCCATCAGCGTCGATGTGAATGATGTGGTGCCCAGTGGTCATCTGTTAGTTGAAATCACCAACACCTCACAAACCGCCGGACAAGACCAAGCCAAAGCGGCAGTGAAAGCGGCGGAAGTGCGTTATAACGATGCCGAACGGCAACGGTTACGACTGGTTGATTTAGTCCAAAAAGGCTCGGTTTCCCGCCGCGAATACGACAGTGCCGCCACGGAAGCGCAAGCTGCCGCCAGTGTGCTCAAGCAAGCACGAGCGGAACTGGTTCAAGCTGGCGAAAATCTCGGTTTTACCCGTATTGTCGCCCCGTATGCTGGCATAGTATCCGCCCGTCATGTGTCATTAGGTGAAACCGTCAACCCCGGCCAGCCGTTACTCAGTGGTTATGCCTTCGAAAATATGCGCGTGGTGGCTTCGCTGCCGGCACGTTACGTTGCGCAGTTGAAAGAGACGACGACGCTACAAATCACTTTTCCTGATGGTCAGGTCATTACACTGCCGCAGCATCAGCTGTATCAGTTCGCTGATCCGACCAGCCACAGCTTTACGTTACGGGCGAATTTGCCGAAACAAACCACGCCGGTTTGGCGCAATGGCAGTTGGGTGAAATTAGCCATGCCATTAGACAGCAAGCCGAAGCTGCTGATCCCGGAAAATGCGGTGTTGCGGCAAAACGAATTGTCTGCCGTGTATCTGGCGGAAAAAAACGGTTTTGTGTTACGGCAAGTGAGGTTAGGCCGCCACTATGACGGACAAATCGAGATCCTGGCTGGGTTGAACGCCGGTGACGTGATTGCCAAAGATGCCTATGCCGTTATCGCAAAGCAGGGAGGCCAATATGCGCCCTGATCTTGGCCTCGCCGGGCGGATCGCCCGTCAGTTCCTGCATTCCCCCATTACGCCGTTGCTGGCTATCGTGGGTTTACTGTTAGGTTTTGCCGCTGTGCTGGTGACGCCGAAAGAGGAAGAACCACAGATCGAGGTGACGTTCGCCGATATCTACATTCCTTTCCCCGGCGCCAGCCCGCAGGAAGTGGAACAGCTGGTAACGTTGCCTGCCGAGCAGGTGTTATCGGAAATGAAAGATATCGACACCCTGTATTCCTTCTCGCAACCCGGTGGTGCGATGTTGATCGTGGCGTTCAAAGTGGGTAAACCGCGTCAGCAAGCGTTAGTCGATCTGTATAACCAACTGGCCTCGAACAAAGATTGGTTACCCGCCGGTTTAGGTGTCGGCGAGCCGCTGGTCAAACCGCGTGCCATTGATGATGTGCCGATCCTGAATTTAACGTTATGGAGCAAACAGGCTGACATTACAGCGGAACAACTCACACAGATAGCACACGGCTTGGAAACCGAGCTGAAGCGGCTACCCGGCACACGCCAGATCCAGACCGTTGGGCGGCATGATAGGGTCGTACAGGTGACGATTGACCCAGCCAAACTCAATGCATTTGGTTTAAATTGGCCGCAAATTTCACAGGTGCTAAAAAGTGCCAATCAGCAGCAAAACAATCTGTCGCTGACGCAAGATAACCAACAAATAAGCTTACAAGTCGGTGAGTTTCTCGGTTCCGCTGACGACGTCGGTCAGTTGATTATCAGTAGCCAGCAAGGGCATCCGGTGTATCTGGCTGATGTAGCGACAATCCGCGAAGACGCCGATGTACCAACCGCCAATGTCTGGATGAGCCAGCAAGGCAAAATCTACCCTGCCGTCACGCTGGCGATCGCCAAGCAACCGGGCATCAATGCCGTCGATTTAAGCCGTGCGGTGAGTGCGCGGATGGCACAAGTGCATAACATTTTGATCCCGCAGGGGGTTGAGGTCAGCCTGACGCGCGACTATGGGCAGACGGCGAATGAGAAAGCCAACAAGCTCATCAGTAAACTGATTTTTGCTACCAGCGCGGTAGTGATTTTAGTGTGGCTGAGTATGGGCTGGCGCGAAGCGGCCGTGGTCGGTAGTGCGATTGTGCTAACACTGGCAATGACGCTGTTTGCCTCATGGGCCTGGGGTTTTACCTTAAATCGTATCTCGCTGTTTGCGCTGATTTTTTCCATCGGCATTCTGGTCGATGATGCCATTGTGGTGGTAGAAAACATCCATCGACATCAGCAAGCAGGTGGTAATTGGAAAGAAGCTATTCCGCAGGCGGTGGATGAAGTCGGCGGCCCGACCATTCTGGCAACACTCACGGTGATTGCCGCACTGCTACCGATGGCGTTTGTCAGTGGAATGATGGGCCCCTACATGAGCCCGATCCCGATCAATGCCAGTACAGGGATGCTGATTTCTTTGGCCGTCGCATTCATCGTTACCCCTTGGTTAGCGCTGCATCTGCTGAAATCTCATCACAACACGGCAAGCACATCGGAGCATAAAGCCACCGGGTTGCTGCGCCGCATTCTGGGTTCATTCTTACTTGGTAAGTATGCCAAAAAAGCACGCCGTAAACTGGCGCTAGTGGTCGGTTTGTTGGTGCTAGGGTCGTTAGCGTTACCGGTGTTGGAATTGGTGGTGCTAAAAATGCTGCCGTTCGACAATAAATCCGAGTTTCAGGTGATGGTCGATCTGCCGGAAGGTACACCACTGGAACAAACGCAGGCACTATTACAACAACTGGCGCATGAAGCCGAGCAGATCCCGGAAGTGACCTCAGTGCAGATCTATGCCGGCACATCGGCTCCAATCAATTTTAATGGCTTAGTGCGGCATTATTTTATGCGCCAGTCGGCAGAACTTGGCGATCTACAAGTCAATCTGCAAGGCAAGCATGAACGCGAACGTTCCAGCCATCAGATCGCTCGTGATGCGAGAGAACGGCTAGCACCTTTAGCGGAAAAAACGGGTGCCACACTAAAAGTGGTCGAGATCCCACCCGGCCCGCCGGTGTGGTCGCCGATCCTGGCGGAAGTGTATGGCCCGACACAAGCTATGCGTGAACAGGCCGCCTTACAGATCCAGGATACTTTTA
Source organism: uncultured Tolumonas sp. (assembly GCF_963556105.2). Taxonomy (NCBI): domain Bacteria; kingdom Pseudomonadati; phylum Pseudomonadota; class Gammaproteobacteria; order Aeromonadales; family Aeromonadaceae; genus Tolumonas; species uncultured Tolumonas sp. Next base: position 759,687 of record NZ_OY829944.1, on the reverse strand, counting down.
AAAACACCGCCGATATCGTGGATATTGACGTTGATGTCCCTGCGCAACAGCAACATTGGCAAATCACGATTGATCGTGCCCGTGCTGCCCGTCTCGGCATTGCAGAAGCTGCGATCCGGCAAACACTGGCCGGTGCGTTGAACGGCGAAGATGTCAGTTATCTGCATGTGCCCGATCAGAAATATGCCAAGCCGATCCGCCTGCGTTTAGAGGATGGCGAAAAAGTCGATCTGCTCGGTGTGTTAAGTCTGACGCTGCCTGCTGCCACCGGAAAAGCAATCGCACTGAGTGAGTTGGTGCAGGTGAATAAAACCAACAAACCGCACAGCATCATGCACAAAAACATGCAACCGATGGTGATGGTGACCGCCGATATGGCGGGTAAACTCGACAGCCCACTTTATGGTATGGCGGAAATCGCCGGTACATTGCGCGATAAACACCCAGCATGGCAACAGTCGTTAATTGGACAACCGGACGGACTTTCCGGTGTCGCTATCAAGTGGGATGGCGAATGGAAAATTACCTATGAAACCTTCCGTGACATGGGCATCGCCTATTCTGTTGGTATTTTGTTGATCTACTTTCTGGTGGTCGCGCAGTTTAACTCCTACAGCGTACCGCTGATCATCATGGCGCCTATTCCACTGACCTTGGTCGGCGTCATGCCGGGCCATGCCATCATAGGCGCACCTTTCACTGCCACGTCGATGATAGGCATGATTGCGCTGGCGGGCATTATCGTGCGCAACTCCATCCTGTTGGTTGATTTTGTAAATCAGCAACGCGCGGCGGGCGTGGAACTGGCGGAAGCCGTGATCAATAGCGGCGTGGTGCGGGCAAAACCCATCATTCTGACAGCCTTAGCCGCGATGATTGGTGCTACCTTTATTTTAGATGACCCGATTTTTAGCGGCTTGGCCATCAGCCTGCTGTTTGGGTTGTTTGCTTCGACCGTGCTGACGCTGGTGGTGATCCCGGTGCTGTATTTTCTCTATCTATCACATAAGGAAGCTGCAGGAGATGTTCGCAGCCATCGCACCAGTTAAGTGCATACGATGGACTATGCTTAAATTATCTTTTTGACCAGCTAATGAGAGGCTGTAATGCTGCCGCCATCAATTTACGAATTACTACCCGGCTCGTATCTGCTGATCGGTAGCAGCATCATCAGTTCCAGTAATAACCCCTTGGTGGTGATAGCGGGTTGCCTGTTTTTTGCCTCCGGTTCCTGGATCTGGATCTTACGTTCCAATAACCGGCGAGTTGATAAGGAGGTAAAATATTACATGCTGATTTTCCGGCACTTTTATTTGCCTGATACGCTGTATGAACTACTGCCTTTTATTAATATCTTTACCGGCCTGCTCTTGATCAGACTCCAGATCCATCCGGTTGTGGCGATCGCAGGTGCGGCATTTATCACATGGGCATTTTACTGCATTATCAAACGCTATCTGTTCAGAAAGAACCCATATAACACCAGCAAATACAAACTGTATAAACCCCATAAATAGATTAGAAATTTACAAAAACAAAACTTAGCTATGTATACAAATTAGTCCCCGTTCGTTTTTCAGAATTTCAACCAACTGCATTAACGTAGTAATAAACACCGACTCATCTTCAATTGCCATCAATGACAGCCGGATCGCATTCGGCGTCACCGCCAATGGATCGACTTTAAAATAGGAAGCACTGCTGACCAAAATACCGCGATTTTTCGCGACCAGCGTAAAGGCATCCGCTTGCCAATGCTCCGGCAATACCAACCACAAGTGGTAGCTATCCGGCTGATGAAAGAAGATAAATTCGGCTAAATATTGTGCCGCTAAGCGCTGGCGATTGATTGCTATCTGGCGTTGTTCTTTGGCGATTCGAAATGCCTCCCCGGTGTAAATCAGCACAGCTGCCGCCGCAAACGTGATCGGCGATGGCAACCACAATGTGGAGCGAATAAATGCCGCTAAGCGTTCACTTTCCGCCGCTGGTGCTTTGATATAACCGCAACGCAGACCGGGGCTGATGGCTTTTGACAGGCTGGTGATATGAAAACCATGTAATGGTGCGAAATTACAGATCGCCGCAATCGGGGTTGGATTTAAAAATCCATAAATATCATCTTCCACCAACCACAGCTGATGCTGATTAACGACTGCGGCCAGTTGTTGTCGGCGTTCCACTGGCATTGTCGCTGCAGTTGGGTTTTGATGTGATGGCACGACAATCACCATCGCGACTTGGGTGCTCTGACATAGGTCATTAAGTGCTTGTGGCAGCATGCCCTGCTCATCCATCGTGACAGAAACCACTTTCCGCCCCAATAAATTCGCGATCGACAAAATGCCGGGATACGTCAGAGCCTCAACTGCGATGGTGTCATCCGGCTGAGTGTATAGCTGGATCAACGTAGTCAGTGCATGTTGCGCACCACTGGCTAACACCACCTCATTGTCGTTATCGACTTTCAGACCATATTGACGCGCCCATTTTGCCCCCATGGCCCGATGTTGCGCCAAGCCAGTGTGCTCGACATAACCATATAACACATCGTTACCGTGCGTCAGGATCTGTGAAAACACCTGATTTAAGCGGTCAGCATGCTGATGAATACAGGGTTGCAGAATAGACAGATTGCGTTCTTGTTCACTGGTTTCTGCGCGAATGACATCTGACAGCTGGCTGTGATTACTGACAAAACTGCCCCGTCCGACAAACGATTCAATCAGCTTTTTTTCCGCCAGTTCTTTATAGGCTTTCGCCACCGTGATCGGTGTCGTCGCCCATTGTTGTGCTAATTCACGATGCGTTGGTAACTGACTGCCTTCCGGAAACTGGCCGGAACGGATCAATTCTTCTATCTTTTTAACAATGGCTAAATATTTTGGCGCGCTCATTTTATCTTACCGGATACGGGCATTGACTAAAGATAACATATATCAATCTATCGCTATAACTGCTATTCCTGAACGATAAACAGCGCTTAATCACCAAATAAACGGATATTTGCCGATTTCTAAATCGACAAATTGACATATGTCATTAGCAGATCAATTATCTGGTCATCGTTACTGACAGAGAGGGATCATGATGAACATAAGCAACGTAGCCTTTATTGGTTTAGGCGTAATGGGCTCCCCAATGGCGGGATACCTGCAAAATAAAGGCTTTAACACCACAGTTTATAACCGCACACACAGTAAAGCCGAAGCCTGGCAAGCAAAGTATCATGGCGCCATTGCCGCAACACCTAAGCAGGCGGCTACCGATGCCGACATCGTGTTTATCTGTGTCGGCAACGATAACGATGTGCGCAGTGTTTGTTACGGAGAAGATGGAATTTTAGCTGGCTTAAAACCCGGTGCCATCGTCATTGACCACACCACCGCCTCGGCCACCTTAGCGCATGAATTGGAAAATGCCTGTCATAAACAAGGTAATCATTTTATGGATTGCCCAGTATCTGGCGGGCAGAGCGGCGCTGAAAAAGGCTGCCTGACCATCATGTGTGGTGGCGATGAACAAACCTTTGCTTTAGCTAAACCGGTGATGGATTCCTATGCCCGCCAGATCCAACTGGTCGGCCGGTGTGGTGCCGGGCAACGCTGCAAAATGGTTAACCAGATCTGCATCGCCGGCGTGTTACAAGGTTTAAGCGAAGGGCTGTTACTGGCCGAAACCGTAGGGCTCGACATTCACCAAGTGGTCGAAACCCTGAAATTCGGTGCTGCGGGTTCGTGGCAGATGGAAAACCGTGCCGAAACCATGGCACAAAACAAATTCAGTTTTGGCTTTGCTATCGACTGGATGCGCAAAGATTTAGGCATCTGTCTGGAAGAAGCTGCCCGCCAGCATATTGAACTGCCACTGACCAAGCAGGTAGATGAACGCTATGCCAAACTGCAGGAAGAAGGTTGTGGCCGGCTAGATACCTCCGCGTTGATCTTATCGCTGAAAAAATAATCCTGATTGAACATCAAAAACAGAGCCTCGAAAATCGGGGCTCGTGTTTTAGATTACATTCCAACTTAATGACTGCTCGCTTTGAAAATGGTGCGGCACACCACGTAACGGGTCGGTAAACGTCAGCGCTTTCGCCAGCAATTGCAGCGGTTTCGCATAGTCGTCTACGGCATCGTTATCCACCACTGGGTAAAACGGGTCGTTACAAATAGGCGCCCCCAGATTTGCCATGTGTAATCGCAACTGATGTTTTTTGCCGGATACCGGATCAAGCTGATAGCGACACCACTCACCACGCTGTTCTATCACATCAATAATGGTGTGCGAGTTAGGTACGCCCACCACTTCCTGCGACAAAAAAAACTGCTCGCCCGGCACAATGCGTGTGGAACGGCTGTGCGGAAAACTCAGCTGTGGTAACGCCGGCGCTATTGCCTCATAACGTTTGCTAATTTGCTGCTCACGAAACAGTGCCTGATAAACAGCGCGCGTTTTCTTTTGCACCGAAAACAGCACCAGACCGGCGGTATGGCGATCAAGACGATGCAGCGGCTGCAATTCCACATTATTCAGACGCGCCATCAAGCGCGTTTGTAAGGTTTGCGTAACGTAATCGCCGGTTGGCGTCACAGGCAAAAAGTGCGGTTTATCGGCTACCAAAATGTGCTCATCTTGATACAAGATGGTTTCTTGAAAGGGAATGATTTTTTCACCCACAATCTCGCGATAGTAATAAATACGCAAGCCAGCGCGATAAGGAAGATCGTGATGAATGGGGGTTTGGTGACTATCTAACACGAGCTTTCGCTCAAAACGACCAAGCCAGTTTTCACGGCTGATATTGGGAAAATTATCACACAGACAATCTAAAACAGTTGGCCATGAGCCTTGATATGGCAGCACAAAGGTACTGGCCGGAATAAGCGGTGTGGTGGAGTGTGAGCTGATCTGCATGGTCTCGAATCAGGCCAAAATGAGCCGTTGCTGGTTATCCGCACCTGCGGATTGTCTGATTCTGACTATTTTACAATGAAGATAAATCGCTGTAAAAAATTAGCCCCTGAGCAATGAACTCAAGGGCTAAGATTTTTAGCAAAAACGTGATGTCAGCGAGTGCTTATTATCAACGCTTTTTGGCTTTCGCGTTTGGCAGGTCAGTGATAGACCCTTCATACACTTCGGCAGCCAGACCCACTGATTCGTGCAGCGTTGGGTGAGCATGAATGGTCAATGCGATATCTTCCGCATCGGCACCCATCTCAATCGCCAGACCGATTTCGCCCAACAGTTCACCACCGTTGGTGCCGACAATCGCACCACCGATCACACGGTGAGTTGCCTTGTCGAAAATCAGTTTAGTCATACCGTCCGCGCAGTCAGAGGCAATCGCACGACCTGAAGCAGCCCATGGGAAAGTGGCTGTTTCATAGTTGATGCCTTTGGCTTTCGCTTCTTTCTCGGTCAAACCAACCCATGCAATTTCAGGTTCAGTATAGGCGATAGAAGGAATAACTTTCGGATCAAAGTAGTGTTTCTTGCCAGCAATAACTTCGGCAGCCACGTGGCCTTCATGCACACCTTTATGTGCCAGCATTGGCTGACCCACGATGTCGCCGATAGCAAAAATGTGCGGCACGTTGGTGCGCAATTGCTTGTCAACTTCAATGAAACCACGGTCAGTCACCACAATGCCTGCTTTTTCGGCATCGAGGTTTTTACCGTTCGGCACACGACCTACCGCAACCAACACGCTGTCGTAACGAACTGGTTCCACCGGTGCTTGTTTGCCTTCAAACGAGACATACAGGCCGTCTTTCTTCGCTTCAACCGCCGTGACTTTGGTTTCCAGCATCAGGTTGAATTTCTGCTCAACGCGTTTGGTGTAAACCTTCACCACGTCTTTGTCAGCGGCAGGAACCAGCTGATCAGCAAATTCAACCACGTCGATTTCAGCACCCAGCGCTGAGTACACAGTACCCATTTCCAGACCGATGATACCGCCACCCAGCACCAGCAATTTGCCCGGTACTTCTTTCAGTTCCAGCGCATCGGTAGAGTCCCAAACACGTGGATCGTTGTGTGGAATAAATGGCAGTTTAACTGGGCGAGAACCCGCCGCGATGATCGCGTTATCAAACTTGATGGTCGTTACAGAGCCATCAGCGGCAGTCACGTCGATGCTGTTCGGGCCAGTAAATTTAGCCAGACCATTCACCACCGGCACTTTACGCTGTTTGGCCATACCAGCCAGACCGCCAGTCAGCTTGGTAACAACTTTTTCTTTCCACAGACGGATCTTGTTGATGTCAGTTTGTGGTTCACCGAAAACGATACCGTGCTCAGCCAGTGCTTTTGCTTCTTCGATCACTTTTGCTACGTGCAGCAGTGCTTTAGATGGGATACAACCCACGTTCAAACACACACCACCCAGGGTACCGAAACGTTCAATCAGAACAGTGTCTAATCCCAGATCAGAAGAACGGAATGCAGCAGAATAACCAGCTGGGCCCGCACCAATCACCACAACCTGAGTTTTGATTTCATTACTCATTATGACCTCGATTTTCTATCTCAGTTGCTACCGGAAACCCACTAAAGCTAGCACGTTTCCGGTGAGGCAGACAAAATTACAGCACTAAACGACGAATGTCGGACAGCACACCAGTCAGTGTCGTAATGAAACGCGCACCATCAGCGCCATCGATGACACGGTGGTCATAAGACAGTGCCAGTGGCAACGTCAGTTGTGGTACGAATTCTTTACCGTTCCACTTCGGCTTCATATCTGATTTAGAGACACCCAGGATCGCCACTTCTGGCGCGTTCACGATTGGTGTGAACTGCGTGCCACCGATACCACCCAAGCTGGAGATAGTGAAGCAGCCGCCCTGCATGTCGGCACCAGTCAGTTTACCGGCACGGGCTTTCTTCGAGATTTCAGCCAGATCTTTCGACAGTTCATAGATGCCTTTCTTGTTCACATCACGAACGACCGGTACAACCAGACCGTTTGGCGTATCAACCGCCACACCGATGTGGATGTATTTTTTCATGATCAGCGTAGAACCGTCTTCTGACAGTGAGCTGCAGAAACGTGGGTGTGCTTCCAGCGCTTTGGCAGCCGCTTTCAGGATGAATACCAGTGGGGTGATCTTGAAGCCCAGTTGCTGTTTGTCAGCAATGATATTCTGTTCTTTACGGAACGCTTCCAGCTCACCGATATCGGCTTCGTCGAACTGAGTAACATGCGGGATCATCACCCAGTTACGGTGCAAGTTCGGGCCAGAGATCTTCTGGATACGCGTCAACGGCACTTCTTCGATATCGCCAAATTTCGCGAAATCAACTTTCGGCCATGGCAGCACGCCCAGACCCGCGCCTGAACCAGCAACTGGTGCAGCAGCCGCACGTTTCAGCGCTTCTTTCACATAGTTCTGCACGTCTTCTTTTTGGATACGACCTTTACGGCCAGATCCTTTGACGTTGGCCAGATTCACGCCAAATTCACGCGCCAGACGACGGATCGCCGGAGTCGCATGCACATAAGCTTCACTGGCAACAAACTCGCCTTTTTCTTCCGCTTTCGCAGCCGCCGCTTTGGCTGGCGCCGGAGCCGCAGCAGGTGCAGCGGCAACCGGTGCTACAGGTGCTGCGCCCGCCACTTCAAATTCCATGATCAGTGAACCGGTTTTTACCTTGTCACCGACGGCAATTTTCAGCGCTTTCACCACGCCCGCAAACGGAGCTGGCACTTCCATAGAGGCTTTGTCGCCTTCCACAGTGATCAGTGATTGATCAGCATCAACGCTGTCACCCACTTTGACCAGAATTTCAGTCACAGCAACTTCGTCACCGCCGATGTCTGGTACGTTCACTTCTTTGACAGCAGCAACCGCTGGTGCCGCCGCAACAGGCGCTGCCGCCGCTGCCACTGGCGCAGCAGCAGGTGCTGCACCCGCTACTTCAAACACCATGATCAAAGAACCGGTAGAAACTTTGTCACCCAGCGCCACTTTGATTTCTTTCACCACACCCGCAAACGGTGCCGGCACTTCCATAGAGGCTTTATCGCCTTCCACGGTCAGCAGTGATTGGTCAGCATCAACGGTGTCGCCAACTTTAACCAAAATTTCAGTCACCGCCACTTCGTCACCGCCGATATCCGGTACGTTGACTTCCAGCTGTGCGGCTGCCGCAGGGGTAGCTGCAACTGGCGCAGCGGCTTGCACTGGTGCAGCAGCTACCGCTGCACTCTCTGCCGCATTGGCAGCTTCAAATACCATGATCAGGGAACCGGTAGAAACCTTGTCACCTAATGCAATTTTGATCTCTTTAACGATACCCGCTTCTGGCGCAGGTACTTCCATAGAGGCTTTATCACCTTCTACTGTCAGCAGGGATTGGTCAGCTTCAACCTTGTCACCTACTTTGACCAGAATTTCAGTCACGGCAACTTCATCACCACCGATATCCGGCACAAAAATGTCTTTAGACATGAAATTTCCCCTTACGCGTACAGCGGATTCATCTTGTCAGCATCGATACCGAATTTCGCAATGGCTTCTGCCACTACTTTCTTCTCAACGGTACCTTGCTTAGCCAATTCAGTCAGTGCAGCTACAACGATGTAGGCTTCGTTCACTTCGAAGTGACGACGCAGGTTTTCGCGGCTGTCTGAACGACCGAAACCATCTGTACCCAGAACACGATAGCTGCTGGCAGGAACAAAACTACGAACCTGATCAGCGTAAGACTTCATGTAGTCGGTCGCAGCGATAGCTGGTGCAGAACCCATCACCTGAGCGATGTAAGGCACTTGCTGTTCGCCTTCCGGATGCAGCATGTTGTAACGATCAGCATTCTGACCATCACGCGCCAGTTCGTTGAAGCTGGTTACGCTGTACACATCAGAACCGATACCGTATTCGTCCGCCAAAATCTTACCGGCACGACGCACGTAGTTCAGAATTGAACCACAACCCATCAGCTGAACCTGACCTTTCGCACCGGCGTTAGATTCCAGTTTGTAGATACCTTTACGGATACCTTCTTCAGCGCCAGCAGGCATGGCCGGGTGCTGATAGTTTTCGTTCAGGGTAGTGATGTAGTAGTAGATATTCTCTGGTTTATCGCCGTACATACGACGCATACCGTCTTGAATGATCACCGCCACTTCATACACGAATGATGGGTCATAGCTCACGCAATTCGGGATGGTGCCAGCCAGAATATGGCTATGGCCATCTTCGTGCTGCAGACCTTCACCGTTCAGTGTGGTACGGCCAGAGGTCGCGCCCAACAGGAAGCCACGTGCTTGCTGGTCACCAGCGGCCCATGCCATATCGCCGATACGTTGGAAACCGAACATCGAATAGTAGATGTAGAACGGAATCATTGGGCAATCATTCGTGCTGTACGAAGTCGCAGCCGCTAACCAGGAAGACATTGCACCCAGTTCGTTGATACCGTCTTGCAGGATCTGACCTTTCTGGTCTTCCTTGTAATAAGAGACGATCTCTTTGTCTTGCGGGGTGTATTGCTGACCGTGCGGGCTGTAAATACCGATCTGACGGAACAGACCTTCCATACCGAAAGTACGCGCTTCGTCAGCCAGAATTGGCACGATACGTTGACCAACAGACTTGTCTTTCAGCAGCACGTTCAAGCTACGCACGAATGCCATAGTGGTTGACACTTCACGCGCCTGTTCGCCCAGCAATGCATCAAATGCTGACAGCTCAGGAATATCGAGTTTCACCGTAGTCTGTGGCAGACGAGTTGGCACATAACCTTTCAGTGCCTGACGACGTTCGTGCAGGTATTTGTACTCTTCAGAGCCTTCTTCCAAGGTCAGATATGGCAGATCGTCGATCTGTTCATCGGATACTGGAACATGGAAACGATCACGCATATGACGAACTGAATCCAGTTCCATCTTTTTAACTTGGTGCGCAATGTTTTTACCTTCCGCGGCATCACCCATGCCATAACCTTTAACGGTTTTCGCTAGGATCACGGTTGGTTTGCCGTTTGCTTGTGTTGCTTTTTGGAACGCAGCAAACAGTTTGATTGGGTCATGACCGCCACGTTTCAGTGCGAAGATCTGATCATCAGTCCAATCAGCCACCAGCGCAGCAGTTTCTGGGTATTTTCCGAAGAAGTGTTTACGAACATAAGCACCATCTTTGGATTTGAAGGTCTGGTAATCGCCATCCAGTGTTTCGTTCATCAGTTGGATCAGCTTGCCGGAAGTATCTTTCGCCAGCAGCTCATCCCACTTGGTGCCCCACAGAGATTTGATCACATTCCAGCCTGCGCCACCGAAGATGCCTTCCAGTTCGTTGATAACTTTACCGTTACCGATAACCGGGCCATCCAGACGTTGCAGGTTACAGTTGATCACAAAAATCAGGTTATCTAACTTCTCACGCACCGCAACGGTGATAGCGCCTTTAGATTCAGGCTCATCCATCTCACCATCGCCCAAGAAAGCGTACACTTTCTGTTCAGAGCAATCTTTGATGCCACGGTTGGTCAGATATTTCAGGAAACGCGCCTGATAGATCGCACCGATTGGGCCTAAACCCATAGATACGGTCGGGAACTGCCAGAACTCCGGCATCAGTTTTGGATGCGGATAAGAAGGAATACCTTTGCCATCCACTTCCTGACGGAAGTTATCCAGCTGATCAGCTGTCAGACGACCTTCAACGAATGCACGGGCATATACGCCCGGAGAGATGTGACCTTGGAAGTAAACTAAATCGCCACCGTCTTTCTCGTTACGCGCACGGAAGAAATGGTTGAAGCACACATCGTAAATAGTGGCAGAAGAGGCAAAAGAGGACATATGTCCGCCCAGATCCAAGCCTTTCTTCGATGCACGCAATACGATCATCACGGCATTCCAGCGAATAATCGCACGGATACGTTGTTCCAGATCCAGTTTACCCGGATAAGCTGGCTGATCGCTGGTAGCGATGGTGTTGATGTAATCAGTAAGTACTGAACCACCGGCAGAGGCTGCAGCAGTTAAACCTGCTTTGCTCGCGGCAGATGATAGCTGATCCAAAATGTATTGAGCACGTTCCGGACCTTCTTCCCGCAGCAGAGAGTTCAGAGCAGCAAGCCACTCTTGAGTTTCTACCGGGTCCACATCATGTTTAAGGAGTTCAGACGACATGGCTGTTTCCTGTGTTTGTTGACGGCAATGAGTTGGTTGTAAGGCTATCCCTGATGGATCTGCCGCGAGGGGCGTTGTGCACGCTCATCTTCTCGCTGTATATCCAGCAGGGTATCCTCGATAAAAGCCAGATGCTCATGGCAAGCATCTCTGGCCTGTTCTGGGTGGCCCGCCAAAATCGCCGCGATCAATTCTGATCGGTGACGGCGGATCCGGTTAACCACCCCCGGACGCTGATTCAGTACTTCCAGATTTCCGAGAATGTTACGTTCCAGTAACTCACGGATGGCACGCATCAGGTGCAACAGCACCACGTTATGCGACGCTTCGGTCATGGCGAGATAAAAAGCGGAGACAGCTTTGGCTTCAGCAGCAACGTTACCGCCGGTCTGAGCGGCTTCAATATCGCTTTGTATCGCACGCATTTGGGCAAAATCGTTTTCGTCACCACGGAGTGCGGCGTAATACGCGGCAACCCCTTCCAAGACATGGCGAAACTCAAGCAGATCAAATTGGGAACCTGGGTGATTGGCTAATAACTCAAAGAAAGGGTCAGACAAGCCACGGTTCAGTTCACTTTTGACATACGTACCACCGCCCTGCCGGCGATAGAGCAACCCTTTCGCTTCTAACCGCTGGATCGCTTCGCGAAGCGAAGGGCGAGACACACCGAATTGCACCGCTAATTCGCGTTCCGGCAACAGTTTCTGCCCCGGTTGCAAGGTGCCATCGACAATCATCTGTTCCAGTTCGGCAACGATGCTGTCGGAGAGTTTCGGCGTGGCTGGTTTGTATTCAGTCATGTGAAATTTGTTAACTTGGTATTACCAATGTGCTATTTGTTAAATAAATTAGCAAAAGCATTAACAATTGTCCACGTAAGATCTGATTAAAATCAAAAAATGCGGCAATATTTCTGCCCCAAACAACGGAAAAATCACAAGGAGTTAACAAATGAGTCATTTATAGCGAAAAAAAGAGGCAATATGGCGCAGCATGCAGCGGTTATATCAACAAAGTTGTAACTTTAAAAAATCATTCCTACATTAAATAAATAATTTATAAAACAATCACTTAACGAATAATCATTATTGCAATTACGACAATACAAGCCCAGATAACGTCATATTGGACGAATGGGTCATGCTTATTAGGGTCTCGATTATATTGGTATGACCAAATCTAGCGATTTAACGAATGGCCTATCTGTAAGAGAGCAGCAATATTGCGCGCAGTTAATTTGATATTACTCGCTGCAAAATCAAAAGCTTCATGCAATGTAGAAACTCGGTTTACGGCGCTGAAGGCACTATCTATGCCGTGTTCATACACTATTGCAACATCGGAGCTTAAACTACCGGCGATCGCGATTACCGGTTTACCATGGCGTTTTGCCAGCCGTGCCACACCAACAGGCACTTTGCCATTAATGGTCTGACTGTCTAACCGCCCTTCTCCAGTAATCACCAAATCGGCATCTGCAATAATCGATTCAAGACCTAACGCTGCCAATACAATATCAATCCCCGAATGTAGCTCGGCTTTCATAAATGCCAGTAACGCAGCGCCCATGCCACCGGCTGCTCCGGCGCCCGGTACAAATTCCACATCGGCACCTAATTCTTGTGTCACGATACTGGCATAATGCTTCAGGTTTTCATCGAGCAAAGCCACCATAGCGGCATCAGCACCTTTCTGTGGGCCAAAAACTTGCGCCGCACCCATTGGCCCAGTCAGTGGGTTCGTGACATCGCAGGCAACTTTAAACTGGCAATCGAGCAAGCGAGGATCAGCCGATGAGATATCTATTGTCGCTAAATCGGATAGACCCGCACCTCCGTGGGGAATGTCGCGACCATGCTGATCTAACAAGCGATAACCCAGCGCTTGCAACATACCTGCCCCGCCGTCATTGGTCGCACTACCGCCAATACCAATGATAAATTGCTTCACCCCCAAGTCGAGCGCAGCCCGGATCATCTCGCCAGTACCGTAGGTGGTTGTGATTAACGGATTACGTTCGGCAGCAGAAATACGTTCCAAACCACTGGCGGCAGCCATTTCAATTACTGCCGAGTGTTGATGTATCAGCCCCAGTTCCGCCATCACCGGCTTACCGGTCGGACCAGTTACGCTTACGCTAATTTTGTGGCCCCCCGTTGCCGCCACCATCGCATCAACAGTCCCTTCCCCCCCATCTGCCACGGGCATTTTTACATACTCGGCATTGGAGTAAATTTCGCGAAATCCAGCTTCAATGGCATTAGCTACTTCCATTGCACTCAGACTTTCTTTATACGAATCAGGGGCAATAACAATCTTCATGAATGACGGCTACAGAAATGGCGGATGAATAAGATCAGGTTTACATGAATAACGAGAACACTCTCGGATTACTTCGTTAAATTGCGATACAACGCCCAGTCAAACGCACTGCCAGGGTCAGTTTTTCTACCCGGCGCGATATCCGAATGCCCGGTGATCCGCTCCGCTGTGACTGCCGGATAAGTTTGTTGGATCACGCGTGTTACTGCCGCCAGTTGCTGATATTGCGCGTCGCTATAATCGCTGTCATCCGTACCTTCGAGCTCGATGCCAATTGAAAAATCATTGCAGTTCTCACGGCCATCAAACTGCGAGCGTCCGGCATGCCAGGCGCGATCGAGAAAACTCACATACTGCACGACTTCCCCATCGCGGCGGATCAAACAATGTGCAGACACTTCCAAATGCGCGATTTCGGCAAAATACGGGTGCACCTGTGGATCTAGTTTTCCGGTAAACAACTCATCGATATGTGGTCCACCGAATTGCCCCGGCGGTAAACTGATGCCATGCACCACCAGCAAGGAAACTGGTTCGCCTTGCGGGCGTTGATTAAAAAACGGTGATGGACAATGCCGAGCCTCAGCAAGCCAGCCTTGATGATTAATCGACCAATTTTTATTCAACACTCTGTTTACCTCTCTGTTTTTAGCGCCAAAGCATGCTACATGGTATGCTTACGTCCAACATCTTTTTGTTTCGACCGGAAAAACCGGCTAATTCAACAGGACTCGTCATGTTGCAAAATGATATCCAGCGCGCTGTGCGTGCCGCATTAGAAGAAGATTTGGGTGGCGTACTTGATGCGCATGCCGATATTACCGCACAACTTATTCCAGCTGACAAACACGCGGAAGCCTATGTGATCACCCGTGAAAAGGGTGTGTTCTGTGGCAAAGCATGGGCGGAAGCGGTATTTGAACAACTCGGTGGCCATGTTCGCATCGAGTGGAAAGTGCAAGACGGTGAACAGGTTGAGCCTAACCAGGAACTGGTTCGTTTGTATGGCCCTGCGCGCATTCTCTTGACCGGCGAACGCAGCATGCTGAACTTTATTCAAACACTGTCAGGTGTTGCCAGCAATGTCGCCTTGTATGTCGCCGAGATTGCTGGCACACAATGTAAGTTGCTGGATACCCGTAAAACGATTCCTGGACTGCGTACCGCGCTGAAATATGCCGTTACCTGTGGTGGCGGCACGAACCATCGCATGGGGTTGTTTGATGCCTATCTGATCAAAGAAAATCACATCATGGCCTGTGGCGGCATCGCGCAGGCGATCACCACAGCACGCACGCTGAACCCAGGTAAACGCGTGGAAGTGGAAGTCGAAAGTCTGGATGAATTGCAGCAGGCACTGGATGCCAATGCCGACATCATCATGCTGGATAACTTCACTGTCCCCATGATGGTTGACGCTGTCGCGCTCAACGCTGGCAAAGCCAAACTGGAAGTCTCCGGCAACGTCACGCTGCAAACTATCGCCACTTATGCCCAAACCGGCGTCGATTACATCTCGGTTGGTGCGCTGACCAAACATACCCACGCCATGGATCTCTCCATGCGTTTTATCTGAAAAAACAACACCGCCTTGTCATCTTAAGGCGGTGTTTCATCTCTGTTTCATCGTTTCCGCATGACCATATTCACAATAACTAATTAATATCTATGCCATACTTTATCGGTCTTCAATCCGATAATTTGCAGTATGGAGAAACAAATGGACGATAACGCAATAGAGTATATTCCATTTGAAGAAGCCGTTATTCATGACCTGCTGCAATGCTGGCACAATCAATACCCCTTAATGGGCGTGATGGCTCTTGTTCCAGAAGCAGAACACCAACATATCCCGCTACTACAAAGCAGCTGTCAACAACTTGGAATTCCATTAACCGGAGCGGTCTTTCCTGCCTTAGTGACCGATGATGGCTGGCGCAATAACGGCTGCTGGTTATTGCGTCTGAACCAACAACCACCTAGCCATTTATTTGAAAATATCCCTGACCGAGCCGATGCAGCACACGACATCGCAAGCCAAGTGGAACCAGCCCTTGAACTTGCCGACGATGCCGAAAAAACCACATTATTTATGATATTTGACAGCATGTTGCCGGATGTCGGCACCATCATTGAAAACCTCTACCTCCATCTCGCCGACAGCGTGCACTATGCTGGCGTTAACGCCGGCAGCGAGACGTTTCAACCCATGCCCTGCTTGTTTGATGCGACGAAAATCATTTCAAACGGAGCCTGGTGTCTACTACTGCCTGCCTGGGCCGGTATGCTGTTAGAACACGGATATCCGGCCCCCGATAAAGTGATCAGTGCCACCTCAGCCGAAGGTAACCGCATCATTAGTATCGACTGGCAACCGGCTTTTGACGTTTACAAACAGTTAGTCTTAGAAGAATGTGGCGTCGCACTGTCTGCTGACAATTTTTATCAATATGCCAGTTATTTCCCGCTCGGGATCTTGCAGGCGAATAATGAAGTAGTCGTTCGTATTCCTGTCGCGATACACAGTGATGGCAGCATCGTTTGTGTCGGTGATGTGCCGGCAAATACCTCACTGGTGTTATTACGCGCCCCGCCACTTAATGAAAGCCAATGTGTGACGCAAATCTGTCATCGCTTACAAACCGATCTTCCTGAGATCTCGGGCTGGCCACTACTGATGTTCTATTGTGCCGGCCGGCGCATACATTTAGACGGTGATACACTCAAGGAATTAACCAATCTGAAAAGTTGCACAGGCGCCACTAAGTTGGCTGGTGCTTTATCACTGGGGGAAATTGGTAGTCGCCGCATTTGGGGATACCCGATGTTTCACAGTGCGGCATTACTTTGCGGTAGTTGGAAATACTGATGAACCGTGAATACATACTCTCTATTATCAATGACTTGATTCTCACCATCGGGCGAGAAAATAAGCTGCAACCTCTGCTGGTCAAAATATTACAGCGGTTGATGTTCCATACCACCTATCCAACTGGTCTGATATTACTGGATGCTAAAACTGACAGTGAAGGCACTAAAGCCACGCTGGTTGCCTCAATCGGTGATCGGGGATTGCAGGGCAAAATTAATGAAGTCATCACTATTCCACCAGCATTACTCAATTCTTGCCAGATAGAAAACCTGCCGCAGGACGCACTCATCGATCTACTGCCAGCTACCAGCCGTCATTATCGTTGCGCTTTGCGTTTATCACTGAACCAATACGGTATTATTTTATTACTCTCCCCTGAACCACCGACAATCAATTTGCCCTTCGCGCAGATGTTTCAACCAGTGTTAGCGCATTTGCACCAATCGATTGAATTATGCCGCCAGAGTGAACGTTATCAGCAATCGCTACTCGCTGCGCGAGATGAAGCACGCGCTGAATTAGCTGCCACACATATAGCCATTGAAAAAGAGCGTACTTTATTACGGAACATCCAGGCTGCTATTCCTGATCCAGTATGGACCAAAGATTTAAACGGCACATTTCTCTCCTGTAATCAGGCATTTGAACGCTTATTTGGAATTACCGAAGCAGAGCTGGTCGGTAAAAATGATTACCATTTTTTTAGCGCCGAACGTGCGGAGTTTTTCCGCCAAAAAGATCACGAAGCCATTATTGCCGATAAAACCTGTATCAATGAAGAATGGGCTTTATCTGGCGATGGTCGTTCGATTTTACTTGAGACCAGTAAAACGCCCATGCGAGATGCACAGGGTAATTTGCTGGGGGTGGTCGGTGTTGGCCGCGATATTACGCAAAGCCGTAAAATGCAAAATGCGTTGTATGAGCGCCGGGAAATCTACAGCGCAATAGTCGAACAGACCGCTGATTCAATTGGGCTGGTGGATGCCAATACCGGGCAATTTCTGGAGTTTAATTCTGCTGCTCATCAACACCTCGGTTACAGCCGGGAAGAGTTTGCACAAATGAGTGTTGCAGACATCGATGCGTCTTTCAGTATTGATGAATTACAGGCGCGGTTGGAATTACTGTCCAACTCGAATGCCACTGATTTTGAAGCACGCCATAGAACGAAAAATGGCGAAATCATTGACGTCTTGGTCAGCGCACGACCCATTACCGTTCACGGTAGACGATGCCTCGCTTCGATCTGGAGCAACATCACCCATCAGAAGAGAACCGAAGAACAGCTGCGTAAGTTATCCATGGCCGTGGAGCAAAGCCCAGGCAGTATTGTGATCACCGATCTGAATGGCAATATCGAGTATGTCAACGAAGCATTTGTGCGCATCACCGGCTGGCAACGTAATGAAGTGATTGGTCAAAACCCACGGGTATTAAAATCAGATCTGACTCCGGCAGCAACCTATGATGCGATGTGGGCAACACTCACCGAAGGACATACCTGGAGCGGAGAGTTTATCAACCGGCGTAAAGATGGTTCAGTTTACAACGAACTCGCCCGAATCGCCCCGATCCGACAACCGGACGGACAAATAACCCATTATCTGGCCACCAAAGAAGATATAACCGAACTCAAGCGTGTACAAACTGAGTTAGAACTGCACCGGGATCATCTTGAAGAGCTGGTCGCCAAACGCGCGGCACAG
Source organism: uncultured Tolumonas sp. (assembly GCF_963556105.2). Classification (NCBI taxonomy): domain Bacteria; kingdom Pseudomonadati; phylum Pseudomonadota; class Gammaproteobacteria; order Aeromonadales; family Aeromonadaceae; genus Tolumonas; species uncultured Tolumonas sp. Next base: position 741,635 of record NZ_OY829944.1, on the reverse strand, counting down.
ATCACCGAACTCAATACACAGTTACAGCAACGCGCCGAAGAAGCAGAGGCGGCTACCCAGGCGAAAAGCCAATTTTTGGCGAATATGAGCCATGAAATCCGCACGCCCATGAATTCCATTATCGGTCTGTCTCATCTGGCGTTAGGAACAGAACTGACGGCACAACAGCGCGATTATCTGCAAAAAATTAAAGGAGCCGGCGAGCACCTGTTAGCCATTATTAATGAGATCCTCGATTTCTCTAAAATTGAAGCCGGCAAACTGCACCTAGAACAGACACCGTTCGTATTAAGCCATTTAATGCAGGAAGTCACCGACTTAGTTGAGCAAAAAGCCAAAGCCAAAAACTTAATGCTAGAGATCGAAATCAGCGAGCAAATCCCACAACACTTGGTTGGTGATCCACTGCGGCTAAAACAGATCCTGCTGAACTATGCCAGCAACGCCATTAAATTTACTGACACTGGCCACATTACACTGCGTGTAACCATGCCACACATGAATACAGAAGCAGTGCAATTACGATTCTCTGTGCAAGACACCGGTATCGGTTTGACTCCCGAGCAGCAACAACGCTTGTTCCAGAGTTTCCAGCAAGCAGATGCTTCAACCACACGCAAATATGGCGGTACAGGGTTAGGTCTGGCTATCTCTCAGCGCTTAGCAGAATTAATGGGTGGCGAGGTTGGCGTTGAGAGTATTTATGGTCAGGGGAGTACCTTCTGGTTTACTGTTTTGTTAGCACCAGCAACTCTTTCATCTACAACAGCTGACATGCTGTTATCGCCGTCACTATCGCGCGCCGCTGATGACTCAGCCGTTTTTAAGCATCTAACCGAACAAACTGTTTCTATTAAAAACAAGAGCAATCCGACCATTACCGACTCAATTGCTCTGGAAACAACGTTACAACAATTACGGGTTTTATTGAGTGAGTATGATTTAGAAGCCGCCGCGCTCTTTCGTAATCAGCGCGAATATTTAGAAACCATTTTTCCCGGACAATTAACGCTTCTGGCCGATGCAATCGCCGCATTTGAATTTGATGATGCCTTATTTTTACTGGCCAAACTGCAAGTCAATCGCATAGAGCAACCATCATAAGGAACACAGGATGCAACAACATGAGCATGATAAACGCACCCTGTTGGTAATTGATGATATTGCCGACAACCTGATGCTGATGAATGAAATATTACGCGATAACTATAAAGTAAAAGGCGCAAACAGTGGTGAACGCGGGTTACGGATCGCCTTTTCTGATACCCCGCCCGATTTGATCTTACTTGATGTCATGATGCCGGATATGGATGGTTTTGAGGTATGTCGTCGCCTTAAAGCCATGCCGCAAACAGAACATATTCCAATTATTTTTGTGACCGCTAAATCTGACACCGTTGACGAAGAACAAGGTCTCGCCTTGGGTGCTGTTGACTACATCGTCAAACCCATCAGCCCACCGATTGTCAAAGCCAGAGTCAAAACACATCTGGCGTTAAAAGATGCGGCAGATTTTTTACGTAGTAAAAATGATTACCTGAAACAAGAAGTCGAACGCCGTACCGCAGAGATCATCCGTCAAGCACAAGAATTACATGCTATGCAAGATGTCACCATTATGGCGATGGCCTCATTAGCAGAAACGCGTGATAACGAAACCGGCGGCCATATTCGCCGTACACAAACCTATGTCAAAGCACTCGCCGAGCGGCTGCAATCTCACGCGCACTTTGCGACTATGCTGACCGAAGAAAATATTGATCTGCTGTATAAATCTGCGCCATTACACGATATCGGTAAGGTCGGTATTCCTGACCGTATCTTATTAAAGCCAGGCTCACTGACTGCCGAGGAATTTGAGACCATGAAACAGCATACTACATTGGGTTTAGAGGCCATTGTGCAGGCAGAAAACCAATGTGGCATGCGGGTCGATTTTCTGCAATTTGCCAAACAGATTGCGTATTCACATCATGAACGATGGGATGGTAAAGGTTACCCGCAAGGTCTGGCAGGCGATGCAATCCCCTTACCGGCACGACTCATGGCAATTGCCGATGTGTATGATGCCCTGATCAATAAACGCGTATACAAACCCCCATTCTCACACGAGGAAGCCGTGGCTATTATGGCGGCAGGACGGGGAACCCAGTTTGATCCGGAAGTGCTCGATGCATTTATCGATATTGAAGGAGTATTCAGAACGATTGCAGCCCGCTTTCCTGCGTGACAGCAGGCTGCAAAGTCATTTATCAAGCCAGGATAAATTTCTCAATCACATGCGCCACGCCATCTTCTTCATTAGAGTGGGTCACATAATCGGCAATCGCTTTAATGTCATCAAACGCATTACCCATTGCCACTGATAAACCTGCATATTCCAGCATGTGGATATCGTTCCCCGCATCCCCGACACAAATAACTTCTGTCGATGCAATACCTAAGTAATCAGCGAGCATAGCAACACCATTCCCTTTATTACTGTTCTTGTTCAAGATCTCTAAAAAGAATGGAGCACTGCGCACGACGGTAAAACGATCGTAATAATCGGTTGGAATTTGCTCAACGCCCGGCGATAAAATTTCCGGTTCATCCACTAGCATTACTTTCACAATCGGGTGGTCTTCTGCTAATTCATTAAAATCGATGAGTGTCAGTGGAATACCATTGATGTCGCGTTCATGCGCTGTGTAATGACTTAGTTTAGGTGAGATCAAACCAAGCTCAGTAGAGAACGCATGGGTATTTACCCCAATCTGCTGACTCACGGCATACACATCATGCAGATCTTTGCCGCTGATCAACTGACTACAAATATTTTCTCGGGTGCCTACGTTTTTAATCAGCGCACCGTTATAACTCAGTGCGTAATCATCATCCGTGGTCAACCCCAGTTCTGTCAGATAGCGCTCCAGCCCCTCAATCGGACGACCAGAAGCCAATACCACCTTAACCCCTTTTTGTCGGGCTTGTTGAATTGCACTCTTGGTGCGTTCAGAAATCGTACCATCGCCACGCAACAACGTGCCGTCCATATCAAGTGCAATCAGCTTATACATGGTTATCACCGAAGTAGTAAATTTGTAGGCATTTTACCGGATAAACCGGTTTCATTCAGTGGTTTTAGCGCTAACTTTCAGATGGAATGAATTAATAAAATTAATGCATGGAGCCCTCTTACCGCCGATTCATCAATTTACCTTCATAAATAATCGATTTTTATATCAATAAAACAACTCTAAATAGTCATCTGTTCAGCAAAACAGCAATTGTGTGATTTTTTGAGCCACAATAAAGACAAAGCACGATATTTTATTTAGGATCAAGCCTCACCTTCCAATGTTCGGATGAAGGTAGCAGGAGAGGATGTTTTCCATCCACCGAAGAAGTGAATCTTTCAGGTGCCGCAAGGTGAGGACTGCTACTGGACGATACTCTGGAGAGATCCGTTAAATCGGACGCCGAAGGAGCAAAACCCATTTGGGTTGAAACTCTCAGGCAAAAGGACAGAGGGGATGGAATGACATATCTGGTGCTCGTCACCGGATAGGCATTCCTGTCTCCTCCTTTCACGAATGAACAGCTTCGTTTCAGGAGGATATTTAAAACTATGCTTCATTCATTTCTTACCGCCGTTGATGATTTTATCTGGGGTCCACCTTTATTAGCATTGCTGATGGGGACCGGGCTCTATCTCACCATTCGTTTAGGTCTGTTACAGGTTATTCGCCTGCCTCTGGCACTAAAATTGGTGTTTTTTCCACCGAAACATGATGACAAAGAAGGGGATGTCTCCAGCTTTGCCGCATTGTGTACCGCCCTCTCCGCCACTATTGGTACCGGTAATATTGTTGGTGTCGCTACAGCAGTGAAGCTGGGTGGCCCTGGCGCCATTTTCTGGATGTGGATAGCAGCCTTCTTAGGCATGGCAACAAAATATGCCGAAGGGCTGCTGGCCGTCCGTTATCGCCAGAAAGACGCTAATGGTCAGATGAGTGGCGGCCCGATGTACTATCTGGAGAAGGGGCTGGGTAGCAAATTCCTGGCTGGTGCATTTGCCCTCTTCGGTATCGGAGTTGCGCTGTTTGGGATCGGCACATTCCCACAAGTCAATGCGATTGCCGATGCAGCACAACTCGCATTTGAAGTACCTAAATGGACGACTGGTCTCATTCTGGCTGTATTAGTGGCGCTCATCACTGTTGGTGGCATTGAGTCAATTTCTCGGGTCTCAACCAAAGTTGTACCCTTTATGGCCGCATTGTATGTACTCACTTGCTTTGGTGTTATGTATTTGCATGCAGATCAACTACCTGCGGTGGTCACCCAGATCCTGAATGCAGCCTTCAGCACAACAGCCGCTACCGGTGGTTTTGCCGGAGCAACCATGATGCTGGCATTACAAGCCGGGGTTGCCCGAGGAGTGTTCTCTAACGAATCAGGCCTGGGCTCGGCGCCTATTGCCGCCGCAGCCGCAAAAACAGACTCTTGTGTAGAACAAGGGCTGGTCTGCATGACAGGCACCTTCTTTGATACCATCATCATCTGCACCATGACCGGTATAACTCTGGTTCTGACCGGCGCATGGCAATCTGAAGTTGCCGGCACAGCGATGACCAATATGGCTTTTACCCAAGGTATTGGCAGTCAGCTAGGTTTCTATCTGGTCAACATCGGTCTGCTATTCTTTGCCTTTACCACCATCATTGGCTGGAACTACTACGGTGAGCGCTGTACCGAATACCTGCTGGGTGTTAAAGCCATCAAAGGATATCGCTGGATATTCGTCTTGTTGGTTGCAGCTGGTGCCTTCCTGCATCTGGATCTGATTTGGATCATTGCTGATATTGTTAACGGCTTGATGGCAATCCCAAATTTGATTGGTTTGATTGGATTGCGTCATGTCATTGCAGCAGAAACTTTTGCTTATTTTGGAGCAAAAGACACAACACCAGACGATGGGGAAGCAGAAGCCAGTTTATAATCTGGCGATATAAAAAAGCCGGCTGTCATTAGCCGGCTTTTTTTATAAGCGGAAAAATAAATTAACCGTTTACTGCGTCTTTTAATGCTTTACCAGCAACAAAAGTTGGTACGTTGGAAGCAGCAATAGTAATTTCCTGACCAGTCTGAGGGTTACGACCAGTACGGCTAGCACGATGATTTACTTTAAAGGTACCGAAGCCAACCAGCTGTACCGGATCACCTTCTTTCAGGCTTTGAGTGATGGTTTCCAGAATCTGTTCCAGTGCTGCTTTAGCCTGGGCTTTGCTCATGTCAGCCTTGGCTGCAATCGCATCAACAAGCTCAGTTTTGTTCATACGCAATCCTTATTATTTAAGCCGATCAAAAAAGCTGCCTCAATCTAGTCAAAATTCGACTGACTGGCAAAAACTTTCTGTCGTGTTTTCAGGAAAAACAGCAGATTTTCACCGAGAACTTCTTTGAAGTCACAAAACATACTGCCAGCCGCTTAAGCTTTATACTAAGCGCCCGAAACAACAACTACTCCAGACTAATACCCAGATTCGACACGCCATTTTGTGTAGCCAGTTCTTTTATCTTCAAAATCACACTCGCATCACGAGGTTGTGAGACGGCTGTCAGTAATTCCACCTGAAAAGCCATTTCTTCTTCTATAAGTGATTCCGCATACAGCTCTTCGTCGGTAAGCTCTTTTCCATGCTGCATTTCAATAAAGCCAATCACAGAGCCCAGTGATGTTTGGCATACATCATAAGCCTCATCACCCAAACGAAAGACGACCGAGTTATAAGCTGTTGCCAGTGCCACACACGCATCCAGTGCAGGCCAGGCGCCATAACATTCTTCTTTTTGCGGTTCAGGCATGCTGCTTTCTATCTTTTCCAGAATAGCTGACAAATCAACATGCATACCGCGCTCAGTCAGGTATTGCCACATGGTATCCAGCGCCTGTCGGAAAAGTTTAGTATCCCCACGACCAGTGCTTTCAGCATATAGGCAATAATTGGGATACATTCTTTCACTTAATGCCAACGCATAAACGGTCTGCTGCCACGGCATCAGCTTTTGCAATTTCTTATAAAATTTGTCACCAAACACAGCATTCTCCTTCGCGTAAGGCATGAATTGTAAGCTAGTCTGCAGCTAATGAAAAATAAACTAACAAACTGATGTATGAGCAGCCCCCAATTGACATCGAACAAAAAACCACCAGATACGCACGGTATTGGCATTTTATCGCCCATTTTATTGTCATCGCACCGCTGTCCGTGATACAAATCTAGCTTTGTGCCATCTAGGGTCGATCAAATTTTAACCCTGCATTCAGTGATGGTATAACATTCCGATTATCAACAGAGCGAAGACAGAACAATGAAACGGATCCTGACACCGTTTACAGGTTTGGCGAATCGTGAGTTACCCATTCCCCGACAGCACTTATACGCCATTATTATGTTGGCGTGTTTCTCTGTAGCCAGCATTACTCTGTTACCGCCGCCAGGCGAGTTGCTTTCAGATAAACCAATGCCCGTGTCTACCGAAGACTTATCTACCGATGCAGAATTAAGTAAACAGGCCGTTGATACCGAATTTGTTAATGTACCGAATCAAGCCTTATTGGATGATAGTGATGGTACCAGCGATGGCATCACTGACGATACCACCGCCCCTACCGGTGAACTTCAGTTGATGGATTACACGGTAAAAGATGATGATAACCTTTCTTATATCTTTAATACCCTCAACTTATCGCCTATTTCTCTGCAAAAACTAGTCGCAGTAGATATCCAAAATTCATTAGTACGCCTGAAACCAGGGCAAAAAATTTCGTTTTATCTGGATGACGAAAACGTTATCCAAAAATTATCGATCCCTTTGGAGCAGGATAAACGGGTCATCTTTGAACGCTCTGGCGATGACTATAAGTCACGCATTGAACAAGGTGATGCAGCAACTGCTGACGACAATAAACAGGAAAGTGTCAATGCGGCCGATGCAGATACTACCGATGAAACCAGTAAAACTAACACAGCAGCAATTACTGACGAAAAATCAAAGGTAAGTAAAAAAGAAGCCGCCAGAATTGCTGCGGAAGAAAAAGCAGATAAAAAAGCCGCAGAAAAAGCCAAAGCACAAGCGGCTGAGAAAAAAGAAGCTGCTCGTCCAGCAATCCGCCCAACACGTGTATTGCGTGGCACCATTTCCGGAACATTCGGTAACAGTGCACGTAGTGCCGGCTTGAGTGCGGGTCATATCCATCAAGTGACACGCTTATTCCAAGGTCGTATCGACTTTCGCCGTGATCTGAAAAAAGGCGATACCTTCAAGGTATTATTCGATCGTAATGCTGTCGGCGGAAAAGCAGTCAGCGATGCACGTGTGTTAGCCGTTATTATCGGTTCTAAAGGAAAAACTTATTCTGCATTCCGTAGTAGCGACGATAATCAGTTTTATGATGATGAAGGCAGCAGCTTGAGCATGACCCAAAGTGGTAAGTTCATGCGTTTCCCAATCCCATCTTCAACTAAAGTGAGCTCTGGATTTAACCCTCACCGACTTAACCCAGTTACAGGTCGCGTGATGGCTCACAATGGTACAGACTTCTCCGTACATGTAGGAACACCTGTTCAGGCGCCAGCAGATGCTGTAGTCGTCAAAGCGACGCGTCATCCTGATATGGGTATTTATCTGGTTTTACGCCACAGTGGTCGTTACAGCACTGTGTATATGCATTTAAGCAAATCCATGGTGAAACCTGGCCAGAAAGTCAAAATGGGCCAAGTGATCGCATTATCAGGCAACACTGGTCGTTCTACCGGTCCACATCTGCATTATGAATTCCATGTGAACAATCGCCCGGTCGATCCGATGCGTGTTGATTTGCCAATGAATGAACCAATGCAGAATAAAGCCCGTAAAACGTTGGTGGCTAAAATTCAGGAATATAAACGTCAGCTGAATGCCGGTTAACGGTGATTTACGCAAGAGCTAACGCTCGATACCTAAAAGAAGACCGGCTAAATAGCCGGTCTTCTTTTTATGCCTGATGATAGGTTTCTGAAAATTGATGCACCGCATCGACAAAGGTACTGACCCGCTCAGGATCAATATCTGGTGTAATACCGTGCCCAAGATTAAAGATATGCCCAGAACCATGCCCATACCGGCCTAAGATATCCTGCACCTTTGCTTTCACCAATGCATCATCACCGTATAACACCGCCGGATCCATGTTGCCTTGCAGGGCGACTTTGTCTCCGACTCGTTGCCGGGCAACAGCAATATCGGTCGTCCAATCCAAGCCAATGGCGTCACACCCCGATGCTGCAATGGCTTCCAACCATTGACCGCCACCTTTCGTGAATAATGTCACTGGAATAGTTCGACCTTCATAGTGACGATGAAGCCCCTGCACGATCTGTGTCATATATTGCAGTGAAAAATCACGATAATCCTGATGAGATAATACGCCGCCCCAAGTATCAAAAATCATCAAGGCATCCGCGCCCGCCGCAATCTGTGCATTAAGATATTGCGTCACACTGGTAGCTAATTTACTGAGTAAACCATGCAGTAAATGTGGCTCCCGATACATCATCTGTTTAATACGCGAAAATTGTTTGCTGCTGCCGCCCTCCACCATATAGGTAGCGAGTGTCCATGGGCTGCCAGAAAAACCAATCAACGGAACTTGTTGTGCCAGCGCCTTTTTGATGGTGCGGACTGCATCCATGACATAACGCAACTCACCTTCCGGATCAGGCAACGGCAATGCATCCACGTCGCGTTGGTGCTGTATCGTGTTGGCAAATTTAGGCCCTTCACCAGCACCAAAGGTCAACCCTAACCCCATGGCATCAGGGATAGTCAAAATGTCGGAAAACAGAATAGCGGCATCAAGTGCATAACGACGTAACGGTTGCAACGTTACTTCACAAGCGAGCTCTGGAGTTTGGCACAACGCCATAAAATCCCCGGCCTCGGCACGTAGTGCACGATATTCCGGCAGATAACGACCAGCCTGACGCATTAACCAAACGGGGGTGCGATCAACGGGCTGACGCAATAGCGCTCTCAGGTAACGATCATTTTCTATCTTAATCATTTATCTGTTCTGGTTAGTCAATATCCGACAATTCTAACATTCTGATGGTTAACATGCTGCTAACAATCAATAAACTGTTTAAAGCATAGACGAGACATAACCGGAAAAGAGACATGGTTAACAGTTGTTAACTTCAATGGTGGGTCATTTATAACAAAGGCCGCACAATGAGTTTAGAGAAGAATAAATACTTTAGATTGTAAACCAAGGAGGTAACATGCTGGTTACTCTTGATAAAATACGCCAACAAGTCGCCGGAAAACACCCTGCTATAGATTCATGGCTGGATGTGCGCCGTAACTTGTTAGTTGAATACATGCAGTTAGCTGGGCTTATGCCACCTTACCGCAAGGTACAACCCACTAATCAGGCGTTATCTGATTTTTGTGACCATTTGGTTGATTATGTATCTGCCGGGCATTTTGAGATTTATGAAATTCTGATCCAAGCGTATGAGCAGACAAAAGATAAACATTTATCACTCACTAATCGCTTAATTGATCGCATTCAAGATACAACAGAATCTATTCTGGATTTCAACGAACGCTATGGCGATATCAAAGATGACGAAATGCCAGAGCTGGAAACGGATCTCAGCCAGTTAGGTTTGGCATTAGAAGAACGTTTTAAATTAGAAGACCGGTTAGTATTGGTATTGAATGTATTAGGTAACACTGAGTCATCTGAGAAATCGGCAACAACAGCCTGATTTCACTCGAGTGGCATGTTACATTCCATCTAAGCTATTTGGCAGTCATGGGGACCGACAGAGTATGATTGAACGGCGTCGCTTTTTTCGGGCAGTATATTCAACACCAGCTCGACTCCAGCAAGGAGAGCAGATTTGGTCGACAACCTTATTGGATCTGTCGTTACAGGGTGCTTTACTGGCTCGCCCTAAACAGTGGACTGACCAAAACACCGGTTTATTTACCCTGTCTTTCTCGTTGGCGGATTCAGAGATCCAAATCAATATGGAAGTCGAACCAACGCATTTGGACAGTAAAAAGCTCGGTGTCTATTGCCATCATATCGATATTGATAGTGCCTCCCATCTGCGCCGGCTCATTGAACTGAATGCCGGCGACACGGAGTTATTATTGCGAGAATTTGCTCATTTGCTGGAAGATCATCAGGAGCATGAGCGCACCCATCCTTCCGATTCAGAGTAATTCAATTGCTTCTTGCAAACAGGTCACTGGCATTATTTTCATGCCGGTGATTTCATGCTTTGGCATATTGGCCTTCGGAATGATCGCCTGACGGAAACCATGTTTTGCCGCTTCTTGCAAACGCTCCTGCCCGGATGGCACCGGGCGGATCTCGCCAGATAAACCAACTTCACCGAAAATGATCAAATCTTTAGGCAATGGGTTATCGCGGAAACTCGAGACCATGGCCGCAATCAATGCCAGATCGGCACTGGTTTCTTCGACTTTTACGCCACCAACGACGTTGATGAACACATCCTGATCGGACATCTGAATACCACCATGCCGATGCATAACCGCCAATAACATCGCCAACCGATTGTGTTCCGCACCGACAGCCAGACGACGCGGGTTGGCCAATTGTGAATAATCGACCAATGCCTGTAACTCCACCAGCAAAGGTCGAGTGCCCTCCCAAATGACCATCACTACCGAACCGGCACTTTCCGCTTCGCCCCGATTGAGGAAAATAGCTGACGGGTTACTCACCTCTTTCATGCCTTGCGAGGTCATGGCAAATACACCAAGTTCATTGATCGCGCCAAAGCGGTTTTTCTGGCAACGTAAGGTTCGATAACGCGAGTCGGCATCACCCTCCAGCAACACCGAACAATCGACACAATGCTCCAGTACTTTCGGCCCGGCCAAGGCACCATCTTTCGTGACATGCCCGACCATAAAAATAGCCACTTGATGCTGTTTGGCAAATCGGGTCAGATGCGCGGCGCTTTCACGCACCTGAGAAACTGAACCTGGCGAGGAAGTAACATCCGCAACATGCATCACCTGAATCGAGTCGATAACCATCACTGCCGGCTTTTCCTGCAACGCCAGATGGCAAATCTGCTCCACACTGGTCTCTGCCAGCATGCGTAATTTATCGTTCGGTAACCCCAGTCGATGAGCCCGCATAGCGACCTGTTGCAGTGACTCTTCGCCAGTCACATACAGCACAGGCATACGATCGGCTAATGAACACATGGTCTGCAGCAGCAAGGTGCTTTTCCCTGCGCCGGGATGCCCGCCAATCAACATGGCTGACCCCGGCACAATTCCGCCGCCCAGCACCCGATCCAGCTCTTTGTAACCCGAGCTGATGCGCGGCAATTCAGCCAATGAAACCTCTGCTAGCGTCTGCACTTTGCTCGTCAGCTCACCGGCATACCCAGTGCGTTGCATTTTATTGGTGGTCGCTGACGGCCCCAGGCGGATTTCTGTGATGGTGTTCCATGCCTTACATTCACTGCACTGACCTTGCCAACGAGCAGATTCTGCACCACATTCATTGCAGACGTAGGCTACTTTACTTTTTGCCATCACAGATCCTTTTCAAGAAATTGGCTATTATGTCGATATGGGATATTAATGATAACAATAATCAGCTCAGGAGTGAGCAGTTCATGGAATCGCCACTGGCATCTGCGATATTAGAACAGTTACAACCCCTGTTTGTTGAACCAGATTTTGACACGCTGTTTAACCGCCTGACAGAAGGTGAAAGTAAGAGCGCGCGTTTTTTATTGAAAATGGAATTAAACCGACTCTGGTCGCCGTGCATTCGTATTATGGACATGCGCAGTAAAGGTTATCCCTGTCAGATGGTGCAACATGCTGGTATTCAGCATTATCTGGGAGAACATGACAATAAAATCTTTCAGCAAGCACTAGAACGCTATCAGCAGCGATATACCACCGGTGTCTATGAAACCGTCATCGCCAATGCGAAACCACAGCACAATCAAGCTAATGAAGCCAAACAGGCAACGACCACGAGTCGGTTACAGATCCGGACGCTGGAATTTGGCAGTTACCACCAAGGACGAGAAGAGCGGATCCATTATTCATCGCCCGTTACGCTGCTATTAGCCAATGGACAAACAATTAAAGCAAAAACCTCAAACCTGTCGGTTAACGGGATCCGAATTGTATTACTTGAGCCGAGCTCTTATGAGCTGGGGCAAAGTTGCCAGATCTTGTTTTCTGGCTTACAGAAAGAACAACCAGAAGAAATTATATTCTCTCCGGCACGTTACCAGATCCGAGGTGAAGAGCACCATGAACAACAAAGTTGGTTACGTCTGAGTTGTGAAGATCCTCGCCCGGAATTCAAAGAGTATTTACGCAATTTCATTCAGCAAAATAAAACCCGCTATCGGGTAAGTATCGATTTTGCGTTTACTGCCACGGAAATTAAAGGTTTTGAGCAATTTTATCTGCCTCGTCTAACCGGACTCCCGCTGTTTTTTTCGCATGATAAAGAGATCAAACTGGAATATGCATTAAAGACAGAAAACAACCAGCAGGAATTGGAATATTGGCGAAACGAACGCAACAGCGATCAATTGGCTGGATTATTTCAGCCTGCACGAATGGAGCGTTTATTAGCTCAGCACGCTAAGCAAAAGAGTATTTTGATATATTGCTTTGCACATACCATTCGTAGCCATATTTATTTTTTCTCTGCCACCGAAGAGGAATTGAAGGAAAAAGGTTTAAAAGCCCTGTTTTTCTCGGTCGGAAGTAAACGCAACAGTTGGCGCGTTTATAACCTGACGATACAAGCCGTCGATCCGCAACTCGATCTGGATAAGTTGATCGATAATAACATCAGTATGGAACAATACCGGAATGGGCTCGCGCATCAGCTGCAACAGTTTCGTTATATCGGCCAACTAACGCCCATCAATATGGATAATCATCTGGAAGACTTCCAGTCTTGGCAGCCAACGCAGAATGATGCCAACCTGTTGCAGTGTTTTGGCCATCAATTAGATGCAACACCCTTTCAGATAGAATTACTGTACTACGCACAGTTACGACGTGAGCCGCGTTATATGCACAAAACGCCAACTGTTGTGAAATTGGGTGAACAGGCGCTGATTGGCTGGACGCGTGATATCTCCACGCTGGGGTTACAAGTTGAGCTGGAAGCCGCCTTACCTTGTAAAATTGGCGATGTGATCCAACTCAGTTTGCCGAAAATGCAAGGGCTGATTAAAAAGATGGATCTGTCTGATCTCAAATACCGGATTGTAAATATCAACAACACCCGCACGGTGTTGCATTTAACCATTGAAGGAAATGAAAACACCCATATTGGCCGCGAGTTTTTCCAGATGCTGATTGAACAGAATCAGAAAAAACTGACCATGACGAAAGAGCAGCGCCACTATCGTGGCATGGCCAATAGTTTGCGCAATTTATTCGTAAACTATCAGTTTAACTATGCACTGTATGTTGATCGGCATTACGCCAGTAAACTCGGCATTTTAGGTATCGGACAAACCCCGCATTCCCTCGATAATTTATTGCTCAATGTCGAGCGGACTAAAGCAGATTTATCTCCCTTACTGAAAGGCGATATATTAAAACAAGCACTTATTATTCCGCTGCATCAAGCTCGTCGCGAAGATCGACCACAAGCCGTTGAGTTGTATATCCTGCATAAACAACTGCAACAAGGTAAACAACAAGATTTGATCCGCTTGAGTGATGATTTTCTGAATACCAGTGAACGGAAAGATTTTGTGAACCGAGCATTAGCACTGGGTGAGTTTTATTCCGTGCAATTGCATATTTCTCGCACCGGGCGTCCAGACATGGAATATCTGGCCAAAGAGCTACATTACATCGCCAAATACGCCATTCATAAGGCAAAACAATTGGAAGAGGCACTTTGGAGTGTGGTGGGTGTCTGCGATGTCATTGATACTACCGAAGCCACATTACAGCGCTTGGATATTAAACACTAAACAAGAAACCGGCATTTATATGCCGGTTTTCTTTGATATTGAGATCAAGCCCGCGCGATCAAATCACCCGCTTGTAACAAACAGATCACCGCTTCCAAATTAAGATGACGGATCGCCACCTGAGCTTGTTCGCGTACCACTGGTTTGGCATGGATTGCCACACCTAACGCAGCCGCTTTCAACATCGGTAAATCGTTGGCACCATCACCAATCGCCACGGTTTGTTTGTCTGAGATCTGGTAAAGCGCTTGCAGCTCTTTCAGCGTTTCTGCTTTCACTTTGGCATCAACGATGCGGCCATTCACCTTACCGGTCAGATGATCACCCTCGATATCGAGCACGTTCGACTCAATATGATCTAAACCCAGATCGCGTTGTAATTTACCGGCAAAATAAGTGAAACCACCCGAAGCAATCGCCACCTTCCAGCCAGCCGATTTCGCGGTGCTGACCAGATCAGTCAGCCCCGGCATTAACGGGATATTGTTCGCGACCTGATCCAGAATAGAAACTGGCGCATCTTTCAGTAACGCAACGCGATTACGCAGACTTTCGGCAAAATCGAGTTTGCCATGCATCGCTGCCGCAGTAACGGCAGAAACCTGCTCACCAACCCCCGCCAGACGGGCGATTTCATCAATACACTCAATCTGGATCGCTGTGGAATCCATATCCATCAGGATCAAACCACCCGCCTGCAAACGAGGCAATTCAGCGACATGGGCACCATCAATTGACCAGTCCTGGATTTTTAACCATTGCATCAGATCTGATGAGTGTGCAGAGGTGCCCAGCACGACCGTCCAGACGTTTCCGACAGCAAATGGCATAAAACCACAGACCTGCATGCCCATTTCACGGATCTGTTTTATCGTGGTAGCAACATGCTCTGGTGCCAGTGATGCACCCATCAGCACGACAAAACCGTCACATTCCGGCTTATCAATCGCATCGATACCACGATCAGTAAATTGAAGTACGCCAGAGGCGGGAAAATGGACGAGCCAGTCAGCTATTTGCTCAGGCAACGCGGAAATTGGCATGGTGATACACTCCCTGTCAGAAAAAGCGGTCGACAGCGTAGCCGATCGCTTTTCCCAGAAGCAAGTATTAAATCGGCAGGATGACTATTTCAGCAGCACGGAATCGAGTGCAATTTTCATCATATCGTTAAACGTGGTTTGACGTTCTTCCGCCGAAGTCTGCTCACCGCTTTTGATGTGATCCGAAACAGTACAGATCGCCAGTGCTTTTGCGCCATACTCCGCCGCCACACCATAGATGCCAGCCGCTTCCATTTCTACGCCAAGAATGCCGTATTTATCCATCACATCAAACATCGATGGATCCGGGGTATAAAACAAATCGGCGGAAAACAGATTGCCAACTTTAACCGGAATACCCAGTTTTTCGGCGGCAGTCACGGCATTACGCAGCAGACCAAAATCGGCAATCGCAGCAAAATCATGATCTTTAAAGCGCATACGATTCACTTTGGAATCGGTGCTCGCTCCCATACCGATGATCACATCACGTACTTTAACATCGGCCCGCACCGCACCACAGGAACCGATACGGATGATGTTTTTTACACCGTATTCGGTGATGAGTTCCTTGGTATAAATCGAGCAGGATGGAATGCCCATGCCGTGACCCATCACGGAAATGCGCTCACCTTGGTAAAAACCGGTGTAGCCAAACATATTGCGCACATCGGTCACCAGCTCGGCATTTTCCAGATAAGTTTCGGCAATGTATTTCGCGCGCAGTGGATCACCTGGCATTAATACTGTTTCAGCAAAAGCACCGTCTTTGGCATTAATGTGTGGAGTTGCCATTTTTCTTCCTTTTCTTAATGATGTTCCGGCAAGCAGTTGCTGCCATATTCTAGTGGAGGTAGACCATGATAGAGCGCAATGGTCTGGCCGATATCGGCAAAGGTATTCCGCAACCCCAGATCTTGCGCAGTTACCGTGGCGCCATAAAAAATGACCGGCACATGTTCACGGGTATGATCACTACCAGTCCAGATCGGATCACAACCGTGATCGGCGGTTAACACTACCCGATCGCCCGGTTGCAATAACGCAAACAATTCCGGCAGACGTTGATCGAAATATTCCAACGCGCGCGCATAACCCGGCACATCACGGCGATGGCCATAGGATGAGTCAAAATCAACAAAGTTGGTGAAGACAATCGTCTGCCCTGCGGCTCGTTTTACTTGTGCAAGCGTCACATCCCATAACTCTTCCAGACCAGTGGCTTTGTGCTGTTGCGTGATACCACAACCGGCGTAAATATCAGAAATTTTGCCGATCGAAACGACTTCGCCACCCGCCGCTTTCATGCGATCGAGTAACGTCGGCATCGGTGGTTCCACCGCATAATCATGACGATTGCCAGTGCGCGCAAATTCGCCCGGTTTATTGCCAACAAACGGCCGCGCAATGACGCGACCAATGTTATACGGCTCAAGCAACTGGCGCGCTAATTTGCACAACGCATAAAGACGCTCTAAACCGAACGTCTCTTCATGGCAGGCAATTTGAAATACGGAATCGGCAGAAGTGTAAAAGATCGGTTTACCACTTTGCATATGCTCTTCGCCAAGGCGATCGAGGATCTCGGTGCCGGACGCGTGACAGTTGCCGAGATAGCCTGGCAGATCAGCTTGCGCCACCAAAGCATCGAGCAATTCCTGTGGAAAGCTATTTTCTTTGGCAGAGAAATAACCCCAGTCAAATAACACCGGTGCGCCGGCCATTTCCCAATGCCCTGACGGAGTATCTTTGCCCGACGACAGCTCTTTGGCATAACCATACGCTGCCATCGGTACAACGGTTTCATCTAATCCGGCCGGAAATTCACCGCTGGATGCCGCACACGCATGTGCCAGCCCCAGTTTCGTCAGATTCGGCAACTTTAGCGGGCCTTGGCGACCAATATTTGCCTGCCCTTTCGCACAAGCTTCCGCAATATGGCCCAGTGTGTTGGCACCAACATCACCAAACCGAATGGCATCAGCACTGGCACCAATGCCCAGTGAGTCCATCATTAAAATAATCGTACGTTTCATAACAACCTCAAACGTCTGCCAGGGTGATCCGGCGATAGATCGCAGGTGATGGTGTGACTGCGTTATCACCCACCCGAATAGCATTACGGATCACCGCCGCAGTTTGTTCATATTGTGCTTCGGTTCGTGCATGCACCCACGCCAGCGGAACGTCTTTATCAGCCTGCGCACCTAAAGAGATGACATCGGTCAGACCCACGGCATGATCAATCAGATCGGCTGCCCGTAAGCGCCCACCACCTAACGCAACCACAGCCATGCCTAAAGCACGGGTATCCATGCCAGTAATAATGCCGGAGGATTGCGCATATACTGGTCGTATGATTTCTGCTTTTTGCAGGTGATTATCGTAGTTCTGGACAAAATCAGCCGGGCCACCCAGTGCAAAGACCATGCGGGCGAATGTTTCCGCCGCTTTGCCGTTATCCAACACTTGTTGTAATTTTTGCCGTGCTTGTGCTTCATCGCTGGCTAAGCCGCCAGAAATCAACATTTCGGCACATAAAGCCATCGTGACTTCATGCAAACGTGGATGACGATATTCACCCGTCAGATAACGCACCGCTTCACGCACTTCCACCGCGTTACCCGCGCTGGTTGCCAGCACCTGATTCATATCGGTTAACAGTGCCGTCGTACGACAACCGGCACCATTGGCAACGGCCACAATGCTTTTTGCCAGCGCTTCCGATTGTTCATAGGTAGGCATAAATGCGCCAGAGCCGACTTTGACATCCATCACCAGCGCTTCCAGCCCTGCCGCTAGTTTTTTCGATAGGATAGATGCCGTGATCAACGGAATGGATTCGACAGTCGCCGTGACATCACGGGTCGCATAAAAGCGTTTATCCGCTGGCGCTAAATCAGAAGTTTGCCCAATAATAGCCACGCCGACTTCTTTCACCACTTTTTTGAAAATCGCATTCAGCGGTGTGGTTTGATAGCCGGGGATCGCATCAAATTTGTCGAGCGTACCGCCGGTATGCCCCAACCCACGACCAGAAATCATCGGCACATAACCACCACACGCCGCCACCATCGGGCCGAGCATCAACGAAACCACATCACCGACACCACCAGTCGAGTGTTTATCTAACACCGGCCCCGGTAAATCCAGCTCCGACCAATCCAGCACTGAACCTGAATCACGCATGGCACAGGTTAAAGCGATACGTTCCGGCATAGTCATGCCATTAAAGAACACCGCCATGGCTAATGCAGCAATCTGCCCTTCGGTGACCGAATTGTGCGTAATGCCTTGCACGAAAAATTGAATTTCACTGTCGGTCAGTGTTTGGCCGTCGCGTTTTTTACGAATAATTTCTTGCGGAAGGAACATGGAGCCCCCTTAAATGGCTAATTCAATTAATAACCTGACGATGCCGCTTGCGATTGATGACCTAACGTTGTCAACAAGTCAGCCAGTAAACTGGATGCCCCGAAACGGAAGGTTCTTGCCGAGATCCATTTATCACCTAATATCGAGGTGGCTAATGCCAAATATTCCGCTGCTTGCGCCGCATTTTTTACGCCACCCGCCGCTTTAAAACCCACCGCCGGATTTTTTTCTTTAATCACGTCTAACATGATTTTTGCCGCTTCCAGTGTGGCATTAACCGGCACTTTCCCAGTTGAGGTTTTAATAAAATCAGCGCCCGCATCGATAGTAATTTCCGACGCTAAACGGATCAATTCCGGTGTTTTCAGCTCGCCGCTTTCAATAATGACTTTTAGCAATACCGCTTCACCACAGGCAGCTTTGCAGGCTTTTACCAACTCAAAACCAACCGCTTGATCACCCGCCATCAAGGCTTTATAGGGAAATACTACATCCACTTCATCGGCACCATAGGCAACAGCAGCCCGAGTTTCTGCAACCGCAATTTCAATATCATCATTCCCATGGGGAAAGTTGGTCACGGTGGCAATCCGCACGTTGTAGGCACCAATCTGACGTAATGTTTTACGCGCAATCGGTACGAAACGTGGGTACACACACACTGCTGCGGTAGAACCAGCCGCCGTTTTGGCTTGCTGGCACAACGCGATCACTGCGGCATCGGTGTCATTATCATTCAGGGTCGTCAGATCCATTAATTGTAAAGCCAGTTGAGCGGCTTGCTGTAAATCAGGCATCCGTATCTCCATATCGAGCACACCGGATAACATCCGGTCAAAGAGTAAATTGATGTGTTTTAATGATAGCGGCTTTACCGCAGGGCATCGTGCCCGAAAGGCGATGGGAACACTCCCAACCTTGAGCTTCCATTCCTGGAGACCGGCGAAATCTCACCAGACTCGTAGATGACGCGAAATGGCGCAATAGCGAAGTATTGTGCAGATTAATAAGAGTATCGTGAAATAGACTGAAATTCTTCTAATAAACTCACATCTTAAAATTAACAGCCAATGAAAGATGCTTTTAATATTTCATAAAAATATAGATTACTAAATAAGTAACCGTTTAAATTATTTTTACCGCAAAAGCAATGCTCTGAACCTCATTGGTTAAATATCAAACAATCATGCATATCACTCTCTGATTTTCAATAAAAACCTTCAAATAATACTTAACAAAACAATAATTTAGATTACATTTTAGACGTTACTTTACCTAATCACGCTTAATAACAACAGAACAAGGGATCTAACATGGCAACACTGAATAATACCATTGTCAATTCAACGACAATTATAGGCACCAATGGCTCAGACACTATCAATGGCGACAGCGATTCAGAAATCATCTATGGCGGTAACTATAATGATTCTATTGATGGTTCCGGTGGAAATGATGTAATTTATGGAGAAGATAGCTCGGACTATCTCAATGGTGGTGAGGGAAATGACAAACTTTACGGCGGTGAAGCAAACGATACCTTAATCGGAGGAAATGGCAATGACACTCTTGATGGAGGAAGCGGCAGTCAGGGTCAAGATAGTCTGACAGGGGGAGATGGTAATGATGTGTTTGTTATTTCACTAAATTCGGTGTCAAATTACAGTAAAAGTACAATACTAATTAATGACTTCGTGCAAGGCCAAGATAAAATAGATTTATCTACTGTGGGCATGTCCAGTATAGATACACTAAATACATTATTCGAAAACAACACTAGTGAAAAATTAAATTTTACTATAACCAATAATGGATATTCTACTTCAGTAACCTTAGATAAAAGCTATCTTGACTCTCTTACTAGTAATGATGTTATTTTGAGTACAAAAAACACTGCAGACACATTGATTGCAACACAAGGCAGGAGCGATCTATTTGGTGGTGAAGGCAATGATAGTATTACAGGTTTTGATTCTTCTTATTCGGGAACAGATCGATTGTTTGGGGAGCAGGGGAACGACGTTATTAACGGGCTAGCCGGAAATGATTACCTTTCTGGCGGTGCGGGAAATGATAGTCTCCTCGGTGGAGACGATCGCGATACCCTTATGGGTGATGCCGGTAATGATACATTAATAGGAGGTGCAGGTGATGATACATTAATTGGTGGCGCTGGCGCAGACGTTTTTGTTGTCGATAAAGCAACAACCTATTCATATACTGATAAAATTAGTGATTTTAGTCTTATTGATGGCGATAAATTAGATTTAAGCCAATTTGGTATTAGTGATTTTGAAACATTTCAATACCTATCCGTATTTGGCTCATCGACATCGTTCAATTTATATAATAACGGCTATTACACAACAGTAGTATTACCTACGACAAACGTTGCATCATTAATATCTGCCAATTTTATTTTGGCCGATTCAACATCAGATACAGCAAGTTCCAATATTATTTCGGCAACAGGACAAAGCGATTTATTCGGTGGGCTGGGAAACGATATTCTGACTGGCTCTTCTAGTACAGATCGATTATTTGGTGAACAAGGCAATGATAATCTCAGTGGTGGAGATGGTAGCGACCTGTTAGTGGGTGGTGCCGGTGATGATACACTGAGTGGTGGAAATGGTAATGATACCCTGATAGGTGGCTCAGGAAATGACTCCTTTATCGCAGGATCGGGCGATAGCGTTTATGACGGTGGAGTAGGAATCGATACAATTTCGTTTGCATCAATATCTCAATCTGTAACTATTAATCTAAGCAATACTTCTCAACAACAAACAATTGCTCAAGCAGGTGAAAACGATACCATCTCAAATATCGAAAACATATTAGGTGGTAGTGGCAGCGACCGTCTGATTGGTAATGAATTTGCAAATACACTCAGCGGTGCAACAGGCGATGACTATCTCAGTGGGCGTTCTGGAAACGATACTCTCATTGGTGGCGTTGGCAATGACACGCTGAATGGCGGTGATGGAAGTGATACTGCATCCTATACAACAGCAACTGCCGCAGTAAATGTGAACCTGACTACTACTACCGGACAAAACACTGTCGGGGCTGGAACAGATACACTGACCTCTATTGAGAACATCACTGGTTCAATATATAACGACACGCTAACAGGAAACACTTTAGCTAATATATTAGATGGCGGCAGTGGCAATGATACGCTTTCTGGTGGTGTAGGTAATGATGTGTTAATTGGCGGAGCTGGCAATGACATTCTGAATGGCGGTGATGGTAGTGATACTGCATCTTATGCAACCGCAACGGCCGCTGTGAGTGTAAATCTGACAACGACTATCGGGCAAAACACGGTTGGTGCAGGAACAGATACGCTTACCTCTATTGAGAACATAACTGGTTCAATATATAACGACACACTAACTGGAAATACATTAGCAAATATACTAGATGGCGGTATTGGTAATGATATGCTTTCTGGCGGTATTGGTAATGATACACTTTATGGTAGCGTAGGTAATGATGTGTTAATTAGCGGAACAGGCAATGACATTCTGAATGGTGGTGATGGTATTGATACTGCATCCTATGCAACAGCAACGGCCGCTGTGAGTGTGAACCTGACAACGACTATCGGACAAAACACGGCCGGTGCAGGAACAGATACCCTTACCTCTATTGAGAACATAACTGGTTCGACATATAACGACTCTCTTACTGGGAATGCATCAACAAATATATTAGATGGCGGTATTGGTAATGATACACTTTCCGGTGGTGAAGGTAATGATGTGTTAGTTGGTGGCCTAGGTAAAGATGTCCTTATTGGTGGATTGGGCAACGATATTTTTGATTTCAATACACTTAATGAACTGGGTAACAGCTTATCAACTAACGACGTAATCAATGATTTTACCTCTGGAGATAAAATTGATTTATCTACAATTGATGCTAATACCGTGACTGTTGGTGACCAAGCATTTGCTTTTGTATCAAGTTTCACAACAACAGCAGGTCAAATAATGTATAAAGACGGCATCATTTCAATTAACACTGATAATGATATTGCTGCGGAATATCAAATCCAAGTTATTGGTTCTCCAACGCTAACAGCTTCAGACTTTATTCTTTGATCCTAAAAAGGAGGTCATTGACCTCCTTTTTATTTGTTATCTGTTTTTATAGTTATTCATAAAATAATCAGTTGTCATTTTTCTGTGTAAAAAACATTTTCTCAACATTTTTTTCGATGACATTACTAAGCACATCAAGTGACATTTGCCTAAGCACAGAGAGTTCAGCTAATACCTCAGGTATATACGCAGGTTCATTCCGCACCCCCTGCCGTTGAAACAGTGGCATAGTCGGGCCATCGGTTTCCAGTAATAAACTCTCAACTGGTAATTTAGCCACTGCTTTGCGGGTTTTCTCCGCCCGCGGATAGGTGATCACGCCACCAATGCCCAGCATAAAACCCAGCTCGATAAATTGTTCTGCCTGCTGGCGAGAACCCGAAAACGCGTGCCAAACACCGCCGCGCGGCAATTTGAATTGTTTAACGATACGCAGCAACTCATTGTGCGCTTTACGGGAATGTAAAATAACAGGAAGCTGATATTCACTCGCTAACGCGAGCTGTTTTTCCAGCATCGTGATTTGCAATGACATCGGCACCTCAATGGCACCATCCAGACCACATTCACCAATAGCGACTAAACCAGCAGGGCGCTGCTGTAACAGTAGTTCTAATTCAGTGAAAGCTTGGTCAGTTTCATTGGTCAAAAACCACGGATGCAAACCAAAGGCATAATAAAGATTGGGATATTGCTGATGTAAAACAGGTAATCGCACCCAGCTGACCGAACTAATCGCCGGTACAATCCAGCGGCTAACCCCCTGCGTCTCACTGCGTGTTAAGACCGATGGCAGATCATCCGCATATTCATTGAGATCAAGATGGATGTGAGTGTCAGTCAGCATATTATCAACAACAAAAAAAGGCCGTGTAATACGGCCTTTATATGCTAGTTGAGGTGGTTTTAAAAGCGCATTGACGCCTTGATACCAAATTCAACGGTGTTGTTTTTAGGTTCATAACCGATATAGGTTGAATCACCAGCAGAATAAACCACGGCATCTGATTTGTTGATATTCCAGTAATCAATATACGGGCCAATAGCAAAATCATTCACCCGATACATACTGGAGAATTTAATGCCATAACCACTATCTTGTCGATTTTCGAGATCTGGATATGACGCAGACACATCGGACAATTTAGACGTTTGTTGTCCGCGGATCAGATAATCAAACTCAATCATTGATTCTAATACTGAGCTGTTTTCCAAAGCAAAACGATTAGTTACACCGATAGGTAAATAATAGTAACGGCTGACTCGTTGATAACCCCAAGCACCAGTGCTTGTTTCACCACGGCTGTCATTGTTTAAATAACGGAAGCCAAAACCGGTGTAGGGAGCCCATACGCTGTTGCCCACCTCATGATCTTTACCAAATAGCGGTCTGACTTCGTAGTAATAATCAGGATTATTACTGGATGTTCCTGAACCGGTATAATCCACTTTGCCATACGCAAACGGCCGTTAAATTTAAAAAACCAGCCCGTCGGCCCAGCCATAGTACTGGTATAATCCGCACCCAGTTTAATTCCGTCACTTTTAACATCTAAGCCCGGTTCAAAATCAGGTTCTTCATATTTGTAGCTCGACAAACTAACCCCCAATTCCTGGCCAGTTTGTGTACCTAATGTTTGCTCGGTCGCAAATGCTGAAGTAGCGCAAAAAACAGCTAGTAAAGTCATGGACGGTGCGATCATTTTTTGCATGATACATCCCTATAATAAATAAACAGCAGTGATATCCGATTGTTTTTATAGAACTAACGTAGAATTATTGATCGTTTGAATCTGTCACTCAAACAGAATTCATTCACGTAATAAGAATAACAGCATTCAGAAAATGCCCCCTGAAACCGGGGGCAAAATAACGTAACTAAGGCAGGATAGAGTTAAGCGAAAAATCAATGTTCACGTGTTTTATGGAATTTCACATCCGGATAACGTTCCATGGTCAGATTCAAATTAACCATGGTTGGTGCGATGTAAGCCAGATTATCGCCACCATCTAACGCTAGGTTTAATGAACATTTACGCTCAAATTCGTCGAATTTCTTCGCATCATCACAGGTCACCCAGCGTGCGGTTGAAACGTTGATGGTTTCGTAAATAGCTTCAACGTTGTATTCCGATTTCAGACGCGATACCACCACGTCAAACTGCAGCACACCAACCGCACCTACGATCAAGTCGTTGTTGTCGATTGGGCGGAACACCTGCACAGCACCTTCTTCGGAAAGCTGCACCAGACCTTTCAGCAACTGTTTCTGCTTCAGCGGATCTTTCAGACGAATACGGCGGAACAGTTCGGGCGCAAAGTTAGGAATACCGCTGAAATGCAGATCTTCGCCCTGCGTGAAAGTGTCACCGATTTGAATTGTGCCGTGATTATGCAAGCCGATGATATCGCCAGGATACGCTTCTTCGGCCTGCTCACGATCACCGGCCATGAAAGTCACCGCATCGGAGATGTTTACATCCTTACCGAGTCGAACATGGCGCATTTTCATGCCTTTTTCATATTTACCAGAAACCACACGCATAAACGCAATACGGTCACGGTGTTTCGGGTCCATATTGGCTTGGATTTTAAACACGAAACCTGAGAATTTTTCTTCCGTCGCTGCAACCAAACGCGTATCAGTTTGACGTGACATTGGCGCTGGCGCCCATTCCGTCAAACCATCGAGCATATGGTCAACACCGAAGTTACCCAATGCTGTTCCGAAGAAGACTGGAGACAATTCGCCTTTCAGGAACAGATCCATATCAAATTCGTGGGAAGCACCTTGCACCAATTCCAGTTCACCACGGAATTGTTCTGCCAAGTCTTCGCCAACTGCCGCATCCAGATCAGGGTTATTCAGCCCTTTAACAATCCGGACTTCCTGAATGGTGTGACCTTTCCCCGATTGGTACAAATAGGTTTCATCTTTCGCCAGATGATAAACCCCTTTGAATAATTTACCGCAGCCAATCGGCCAGGTGATCGGCGCACACTTGATTTTCAACTCACGCTCAACTTCATCCAGCAGATCCATCGGGTCGCGGATATCACGGTCAAGTTTGTTCATGAAAGTTAAGATCGGTGTATCACGTAGACGGGTGACTTCCATCAATTTACGCGTACGGTCTTCAACCCCTTTCGCGGCATCAATCACCATCAGACAGCAGTCCACCGCGGTCAGCGTACGGTAAGTATCTTCCGAGAAGTCTTCGTGACCGGGGGTATCCAGCAGATTCACCAGACTGTCGCGATAAGGAAATTGCATTACCGAGGTGGTAATAGAAATACCACGCTGCTTTTCCATTTCCATCCAGTCAGACTTAGCATGCTGACCGTTACCACCACGGCCTTTCACTGTACCTGCCGTTTGAATGGCTTGTCCGAACAACAAGACCTTTTCAGTGATTGTTGTTTTACCCGCATCGGGGTGAGAAATAATGGCGAAAGTACGGCGTTTGCCCACTTCCTGCAGGAATGGAGAATTAGACATCAACTCAAATCTTCTAATTGATATACAGACGAAATGAACCAGCTATAACACCTAAGTGCAAAGCTGGTTCGACAGACTACGCTGTAAGAGATAAACGAAATTATGCGCTATTTTCGCTGATCCTTGCTTTTTAAACAATCAAAGCTTTCTAACAATATGTCGGATCAATTGGTATGGAAACGGCTCACTAATTCACTTAAGCGATTAGACAGTTTCTGCAATTCCTGCGCTTGCACCGCTGAGCTTTCTGTCCGGCCTTCTGTTGTTTCCGATAAGGTATGAATATCAGAAACATTTGATTCCATCTCTTTAACGGTGCTCTGTTGCTGACTCAATGCGGTGGTAATTTGAGCATGCATCGCCTGTACATCCGTTACCAGTTGTCTGATCTGCTGAATTTCTGTCGCGGTCTGTTGCACCAGTTGAATGCCTTTGTCCGCGCTGTTTTTCGCAGAATTAACCCGGTTTACCGATTCATCAGCAGCACTACGCAACACTTCAATCTTACGCTGAATATCGACCGTAGCATTTTGAGTACGCGAGGATAATGAACGGACTTCATCTGCCACTACCGCAAACCCACGCCCCAACTCACCGGCTCTGGCCGCTTCAATCGCTGCATTTAATGCCAATAAACTAGTCTGCGAGGCAATGCCATTAATCACGGCTAACACACTGCTGATCTCATCAATTTGCGCACTAAGATACGACATGGATTGTGCTGATTCGGTGGTATCTGACGCCAATTTTTCAATTTCGACTGCCGAGCGCTTCGCATTGTCGGAACCGGATAAAGTGACCTGATCAGCTACCGACATCGCATTGTAGGTTTCATGGCTGCTACGGGCTACTTCGTCAATGGATGCAGCAAATTCTGTCATGGCGCTGGCAATGGTTTGTGTCATACCTCGCTGACCAGAAATACCGCTCAATACATCACTGGTTTGTTTTTGCAATTCACCAGACACTGACGCCAACTGCGCCGCTGCACCAGATACCTCAATGACGACACCGCGAATATTCGCAATAAACGAGTTAAACGCACGGGACAGCTCGCCAATCTCATCTGCTCGTTTTGCACTCGCCAGTTGGACATTCAGATCGCCTTCCCCTTTCGCTAACTCTTGAAAGGAATCTACCAGCTCACGCAATGGATTGATCAAACGGCGCGCCATGGTTAAACCAAACAACACCGCAATCACTAACACAATCAACGCAATAACGATCGTATTTTTAGCGATGGAACTTAACATTTGCTGTTTATCGGCAAAGGCTTCATCAGTAGAAATTTCAGAAATGATGGCCCAATTCAGCCCCATCAACTTCATCGGCGCATAAGCAGCGATGACATCTTCGCCTGCAGCACCTGGCGTAGTGATCACACCAGATTTGCCAGATAAAGCTAACGTGGCGGCTTCAGAATTATCCCGTTGCAACGCGACAGCGCTTTTGCGTTGCCGTATGTCATTGATGCGATCCTGCCAGCCATTTTTTGCAATCAGGGTTAAATAGTTTGTGGGGGCTTCTAAAATACCGCGGCTTTCAGAACGCAGACGCTTATCAGCCCCCAATAAATAAGCTTCACCTGTTTTGCCAAGCCCTACTTTTTCCCATTGTTTATTATTAGTCATCAACGTGGTGATTTGTGCCTGCGACACTTGAACCACTAACGAACCAAGACGATTGTCACCATCAAAAATAGGCAGAGCCATGAATGCCGCAGGAGCACCGTACGATGGCAAGTAGGTCTCAAAGTCGGTCAAAAAAACAGTGCCTGCTTTCGCAGAACGCACGGCATTCCATGCTTTAGCAATGCCAGAATCTTTTAGCTGACTGCTCGTTAGCGACATCGCAAAATCAGATTCTTTAAAAACGGAATACACCACCCGTCCATCGTTATTCACTAAAAACAGATCATAAAATCCAAACTCCTCCTGAACTTGTCGTAAATCAGGATGATACGCGGCATGGTACATATCATAACGCGCGGCAAATTTACCTTTTTTGGCGGCTTGATTTAGCAGCTGTTTGGAACCCAATGGATTGGTATTCTGGCTAATATAATGTGATTGATAAAATAACGCCGGCTTATCTAAACCAGAAAAATAAGACGTCACAATTTCAGGTTTTATTGCGGGGTCTAACTGCCGATAGTGGCCCAAATAAATGTCTTTATAATAATCACCAATACTTTTTTGTTCCTGTTCATCTGGCTCGGCAAAGAGATCAAAACCATTAGAAAAATCGCGCATCGCCGTGATGGTATGTGAATTCATCGCAATGCTCTGGGTTATCGTTTTTAAATTGTCGAAATAACTACCCAACTGATCGTGTTTCATCTCTCGCACAGCAACTAATTTTGCCGCAACTTGATCATACAAAGCACCATCCATACGCTCTGAAATGGAGTAACTGATCACTCCTGTTGCACTAATAAGAGGCAAAACACCGATACCGATAATGGCTAATAATATACGCGTTTTTATTTTCATAAGTGAGGTCTCTGTCAGCCGATGCTTTGAGGCTAATGATGTAGCCTTCATAAACTTGTTATTTTTTAAAGCAATATATACGCCAAGCTAAAATATAGCCGGTTTATAGCGCTATAATCGAAATAAGTAACATCAAAACAGATAAAAAGCCCATTTATAGAAAGTTCGACAAATGAATCCGCTAAACAGGAGTAATCATAGCGAGTGACGGAAGCCGTCTTATAAGACCAGAAATTTCATTTTTAAAAGTAATAGACATAAAAAAGCAGGCAACCAGTGCCTGCAAAAAGGTGGAATTAAAAAGAGGGGGCTCAGGCCGCAGCCGGATTATAGCGACCAGGTTTATGATTCGTCGCCAACACCACATTCACGATAACCGCCGCAGATACCGACATTAACAATACTGACCACGAAGTAATAAAAGCAGAAGAGAGAACAATAGAACAGTCGAGCCCCATCTGTACTTTGCCAGCACTGATACCATAACGCTCTTGCAACCAAAGGCAGACAATATTAAAGCCACCCAGACTGGCACGGTGCCGGAATAAGATCAGTAAACCAACGCCAACCAAGATACTTCCCATTAATGCGGCATAGATCGGGCGTACTTGATTGATTTGCATCCATTGATGCAGATGATCACCAAAGAAAGAAACTGCGGTCACTGAAAGCAACGTCTTAGCCACAAATTGCCCGCCGAGACGTTTCCAGGCCAGCCAGTAAAAAGGCACATTCAGCATGAAAAACAACTGCCCAAAACTAAAAGGTAATAATTTGTGCAACAGCAACGCCAACCCAGCGGTTCCACCGACCACTAGCCCAGGCTGATTAAAAAAAACAATTCCTAACGAGACCAAACAGGTTGCCGTCAGCATTGCTAACATATCTTCCAACCAACTGTGTTTTGCAGGCATCACATTTATCCATAGACATAACCGCTGTTATGCT
Organism: uncultured Tolumonas sp.; assembly: GCF_963556105.2. Lineage (NCBI taxonomy): Bacteria > Pseudomonadati > Pseudomonadota > Gammaproteobacteria > Aeromonadales > Aeromonadaceae > Tolumonas > uncultured Tolumonas sp. Next base: position 712,112 of record NZ_OY829944.1, on the reverse strand, counting down.
ACCAGCAGATGTTCGTCGACCCGCTATATCCGACTGAGAACAGGTAAGCAGAAATGTAAACTTTTACTGCCAGTGCGCTCACCACGAGAGTGCAAGTCGCTGGTATCGTAACCACATTTCAGGAATGGAATAAAACCGAAGAGAAATTATTATTGATAATAATTCTCATTATTGATAGATTGTGAACGTCGTATTGTTGTGCAAACTCTGTAGATACACCCTTTTACCTCCTCTGAAGGGCGACATTTTTGAGGCTGGTGTGTACCAGCCTCTTTTTTATTGCTAACGACGCTGACGCACCGCTTCAAACAAACAAACACCGGTCGCTACCGATACATTTAAACTGGAAACCGAACCTGCCATTGGGATGCTGATCAACTCATCACAATGTTCACGTGTCAGACGACGCATACCATCGCCTTCCGCGCCCATAACTAAGGCCAAAGAGCCCGTCAATTTCGCCGCGAAGACATCATGGGTTGCTTCACCCGCTGTGCCAACCACCCAAACGCCACGATCTTTCAGCTCACGCAGGGTACGAGCCAAGTTCGTTACCTGAATAAACGGAACACTTTCCGCCGCACCGCAAGCGACTTTACGTGCCGTACCGGTCAGGCTCACTGACTTATCGCGCGGCACGATCAGCGCATGCACACCCGCGGCATCCGCAGTACGCAAACAAGCACCCAGATTGTGCGGATCAGTCACTCCATCCAATACCAGAAAAAAGGGTGTTTGTTCTTTCTCCAGAATTTTATCCAAGTCAGCTTCATCATATTTCCGGCCCTCTTTGACCTTCGCAATGATGCCCTGATGGATGGCGCCTTCCGCCTTATCATCCAGTGTTTTGCGCTGTACATACTGAATGCTAACGCCATACTGCTGTAAGGTGGCTAACAATGGCTGCAGACGATCATCGTCACGGCCCTTCAGCACCCAAGCTTCAATAAAACGCTCCGGAGCTTGCTCCAGCAGTGCTTTGACCGCGTGGATCCCATAAATTAATTCACTGCTCATTTCTTCGCTTTTCCCTGACGTTTCTTGCGGCTGTTTTTCTTTTCAGCGCGCGAACGGCTAATTTTATCACTGGCTACCGGCGCTTGTTTGCCTTTTTCTTTCACACGCCCTTTCGCCGGTTTCTCTTGATCTGTCTTGGCTTTTCGCTGTTTTGAACGATCGCGCTTCTGCTGGATCTCGCTCAACAACTTCTGCTTTTTCGCCGCATCTTTGCCGGTAAATACCAACGGATCTTCCACCAGTACTAAATCGATCTTGCGATCATCCAGATTTACGGCAGCGACTTTCACGCGCACCTTATCGCCTAAACGATAAACGCGGCGGAAATTTTCACCAATCAGAGTTTGTCGTGAACCGTCAAATTGATAGTAATCGTTAGTTAAAGAGGAAACATGCACCAAACCATCGATATTCAGCTCATTCAGACGAATGAAGCAGCCAAACGAAGTGACATTCGCAATCACTCCATCAAATTCCGAACCGACATGATCTTGCATGTATTCACATTTCAGCCAGTCCGACACATCGCGAGTCGCATCATCTGCACGACGTTCCGTCATCGAACATTGCAGGCCCATCGGCGAAATATCATCATAGGAATAATGATAACCACCACTTGGTGTCCACTTGTGTTTCGGATTGCCCTGCTGACGCGCCAGTTCGTATTTAATACCGCGGTGCAGTAACAGATCGGGATAACGGCGAATTGGGGAGGTGAAATGCGCGTACGATTGTAGCGCCAAACCAAAGTGACCAATATTATCAGCACTGTATTGCGCCTGCTGCATCGAACGTAACAGCATGGTATTGATCAGCTCAACATCCGGACGATCCTGCACCAGTGCAGCTAATTCCGCGTAATGCATTGGCTCCGGCTCATCGCCACCTTTCAGCTCTAACCCCAGTTCGCCGAGGAATTGACGGAAGGTTTCCAGCTTCAGCTCACCCGGACGATCATGCACACGGAATAACGTTTCCGCTTCTTGTTTCTCGATAAACTTCGCCGCGGCCACGTTTGCCTGGATCATGCACTCTTCAATGAGTTTATGTGCATCATTGCGCACCAACGGCACAATGCGGTCAATCTTACGTTGGGCATTGAAGATAAAACGAGTTTCATCACTTTCAAACTCAACCGCACCACGCTGATGACGAGACGCTCTTAATGCATGATACAGCTTATGCAACTCTTCAATGTGCGGCACTAACGCAGTGTATTGTTCACGTAGTTTGACATCACCATCCAAAATTGCGGCAACTTTGGTATAGGTCAAACGCGCATGTGAATTCATCACCGCTTCATAGAATTTATAACCGGATAATCGCCCCGCTTCCGAAATGGTCATTTCGCAAACCATACACAGACGATCCACCTGCGGATTCAGCGAACACAGGCCATTCGAAAGCACTTCCGGCAACATCGGTACCACAAACTCAGGGAAATAAACCGAGTTCCCCCGGTTATAGGCTTCATTATCCAGTGCAGTGCCAGGGCGGACGTAATACGATACGTCGGCGATGGCTACCCATAACCGCCAGCCGCCACCACGTTTACGCTCACAGAATACCGCATCGTCAAAATCGCGGGCATCTTCACCATCGATGGTCATCAGTGGCAACTGACGTAAATCAACACGCCCTTCTTTCGCCTCTTCCGGCACTTGTTCGGTCAGCGATTTGATCTGCGTCAGAACTTCTTGTGGCCACTCGTGCGGAATGCCAAATTTACGGATGGAAATATCGATCTCCATGCCGGGATCCATGTTATCCCCCAGCACTTCCAGGATCTGCCCCATCGCATTTAAACGTCCGGTTGGACGCTGCGTAACCCGTACTACTACGATCTGACTTTGACGCGCACCTAAAGTGGCATCCGGTGCGATCAGAATATCCTGAATGATGCGGTTATCATCCGGCACCACAAAACCAACGCCATTTTCCACAAAATAGCGCCCGACCAGATCCATATCACGCGATTTCAACAGACGGACTAAACGCGCCTCCTGACGGCCTTTAGCATCAATTTTAGTTGGTTGAACCAACACATAATCACCATGCATCAGGCTCGCCATGTCCCATTGATTCAGGAACAGATCGGCTCCGCCGGCTTCAGGGCGCAAGAAGCCATAGCCATCTTTGTGGCCGATAACGAAACCTTTGATCAGATTCAGTTTATCTGGCAGTGCGTATGTTTTACTGCGGGTAAAGACAAGCTGACCATCCCGTTCCATCGCGCGCAGGCGACGACGTAATCCTTCCACCTCATCTTCGTCTTGCAACACCAGCGTCTTCTCGATCTCATCACGAGACATAGGACGACCATTTTTCTCAATCAGAGCAAGAATAAGTTCACGACTCGCAATCGGTTTTTCGTATTTCTCAGCTTCGCGTGTGGCGAAAGGATCCTTGGGGGACATAAACAGGCCTGCCATTGGCAATAAATAAAGTCATGCTGAGTATAGCGAAATCAACCACTTTTTGGCAGGAATACCACTATTCGCGCCCATAACTATGCTATGTTAATGGTGACAAGTAATGAGCCAGAGTTAATGCCTATGGATGAGTTTGCCCAATCAACAGCTAATCTGAAACAAGCTGTCCCCCTGATGATTAAATATCAGGTGCCGACGACACCGACTAATTATGCCCTATGGTATACCTATGTCGCGCAAACAAATCCTCAATTAAATCAGGCGATTGACCGTTCCATTTCGGAAACCGGGCTCTGCTCTGCAGTCACCAGCGAACAGCTTTATCAAAAGCATTTAGCACTGGATACCGAACGTAATAGTGAACAGGTAAAACATAGCCTGGAAGCCATTGCAACCGAACTTCAAGTCACCATGCAAGACACCAGAGTAGATGCCGAACAATTTCATCAAGTGTTGGAAAAAGGCTTTTCTCAACTCGCCAAGATCGATAATGAAGGCCTCTCTTTGGATGAAATGGTGGCGTTAGTACGCGAATTAGTACAGAACTCACAAAAGATCGGTGTCAGCACCCGCTTCTTTCGCGATCAGCTAACTGATGCCGAAAAAGAGATTGGTGACCTAAAAAATCGTATCGAAGAGATACGAAAAGAAGCCTATGAAGATGCGATGACCAACGTGCTGAATCGTCGGGCTTTTGATCAAGAAATCAATACGATGATGACAATGAACAAACCGTTCAGCCTGATCATGATAGATATCGATTTCTTCAAAACCATCAACGATAATTTTGGACACATGTTTGGTGATCAGGTACTTAAAGCTATCGCAAAACGCATTAGTGACAGCTGTAATAACGGTGAGAAAATCTATCGTATTGGTGGCGAAGAATTTGCGTTATTACTACCAAACCGCAAACTACTCATCGCCCGCCAGTTTGCAGAATCACAACGCCGAGCAATCGAGCGGCTGAGTATCATGAACAAAAACACCAGCCAGCGCATAAATAATGTTACCGCCTCTTTTGGCGTAGCTGAATTTACACCGGGCGATGATTATCAGTCATTAATGCATCGCGCCGATGTGCAATTATACAAAGCCAAACAACTCGGTCGTAATCGTGTTATGCCCATGTCGCTATAACGGCGAATGGGCCTTTAATTGCTGCTGACACAATAAAGCTAAACGCTGATAACGTGCTTTCAGTGGTGAACCTGGGCGGTATATCAAACCGACCGTGCGTTTAGGTTCCGGATCATGACACGGCAGATAACAGACACCATCACGTACCCGCTCATTAGGCACTGCCAATTTAGGGATCAATGTGATCCCTCCTCCGGCGGCGACCATATTCCGTAATGTTTCCAGACTGGTAGCCCGAAAATGGGCATCTTCCCGTGCGCCAGCGGCAAAACAAAATCCTAATGCTTGTTCGCGCAAACAATGACCATCTTCCAGCATTAAGAGCTGCTGTCCGGATAATTCATTCATGCCTATTTGTTCACGTTGCGCCCAACGATGATCAGCTGAAATAGCCAGGTACATACTTTCTTCAAATACGGGGATTTCAATAAACGCATCCGTTTCTTTTACCAAAGCCAACAAAGCACAATCCAGCTCACCATTATCTAACTGTGCCACAATTTGATGTGTTTGCGCCTCATGTAGATATATTTCTAACTCTGGAAATTCATGACGGATCGCGGGAATGATATGCGGTAATAAATAAGGGCCAACCGTCGGAATTAATCCAATATGCAACGGCCCCGCCATCTCTTCCGTATGTTGTTGAGCCATTTCTTTTAGTAAGCGAGCCTCTTCCAGCACTTTTCTCGCTTGTGCAACCAGTTGTAATCCTGATGCCGTAAATAAAACCTTCCGACTGGTTCGCTCTAACAGGATCAAGCCGAGTTCAATTTCTAACTTACGTATTTGCCCACTCAAAGTTGGTTGACTGACATAACAAGCTTCTGCCGCCAAACGAAAGTGCTGATGTTCAGCCAGTGCGACTAAATATTCCAAATCCCGTAGATTCATTGCATATACCGATAGATTACAGCTATCAAAAGAATAACAATTATTGGCTTGGACTATCAATAAATTATGCGTATTTATGATTGATTACTTATTTTATAAATTAACGATTTATTAACGCATTTTTAATCTTTATGTTGTAGCCTGATAAGGTATATCAAAACTGCTCTCTAAGGAGTTACTGATGAAAAAGTGCGTAACCTTTCTTTCTTCTGTTTTATTGTCAACCGTATTAATCACACCCGCTTTCGCAGCCATTGATGTTGGTGATGCAATGAAAGAAATGGGCAAAAGTTACCGTTTGGTAATGAAAGATACTGATGCAGCCAGCCTGAAAAAAGATCTTGCGTCACTACGCGCAGCGGCAGTGAAAGCACAATCAGGCGTGCCTGGTAATATGAAAAAAGATGCCGCAGACAGTGCAAACCGTAAAACTTTCACTGCTGGTATGACAGAGTTTATCAATCAAGTCGATGTTGCCAGCAAACTAGCCGATGAAGGTAAAGTTCCAGAAGCGAAAGCAGAAGCCGCTAAGCTGAAAGATCTGATGAAAGAATATCACGGTAAACTTGGGGTTTAATAAAGTAAAAAACAAAAAGCCGTTGTAGTTCAACGGCTTTTTTATTTCAGAATTATTTATTATTTTAGCGATTAATATAATTCAGGAAGTCGGCTTCAAGCTGGCCATTAGACACACAAACCGGTGTTACAGACGGTGCAGCAATTTTATCGCCACTGCCTTCTATATACGATACAGTCGTTGTGCCTTTCAAATTAATTGAAGCCACTGCTTTTTCAGCATTTTGCGTGATCATAATATTAATTTTTACAGCAGGTTGTTCAATACTGACGCGTGAACCACCCTTACCACAATCAAGGTAACGCATACCATCAGCATAGCTTTCTTGCGATGAAGATAAAACACCGCCAGTCACTTCACCCTGACCTTCAAATCCTTTTTCCGCCAACCAACGCTGTGCACGGCCCCATAATAAATCGTATGGGACATTCACCTCGGCACTGGTTTGTACTGGTACGGCTGTCGGTGGCGTATAACGATATTGCTCAGACACACCACTGGAACCGGAACAACCAGCTAACAGCAAAACTACTGCCACACCGATACAACTAAGCGTCTTGTTCATAAATATGCCCTAGCTAACCATCATCTATTTAAACTACTAAACTGACGATATTGTCTAACAAGGTACTTTATTTGGCTAGTTTTATTTGAATAAGCTGATTTAACGGTTTAGCAACACACCGGTTTCTAACTCTCGTTCTCTTTGGCATTCAGCTAAATATATAGCCCCAAGCACTGATGGTTTTTGATGATATTGATCAATAGCTCGTTCCACCATCAAAGTTAATGTCTGCTGAGTTTTTGCCATTCTGAATTTACGCAGCCAAATATCTTTAGATTCAAGATCCAGAGGTTCAGCTATATCTTCGTCTTTTTTAGAGGCCATAATTCATCTTATATAGGTTATATAGCAGGAATAATTTGGCTGAATTAATTTTTTATAATTCAGCCGGAAAATTAACGTTTACTTACGAAACCAATAGCATCAAATACTCGACGCATTGTTTCCTCTGCACGAATTTGTGCTTTCTCGCCACCTTGCTGCAGAATTGCCAATAAAGCCGCTTCATCTGCCCGTAATTCTTTATAGCGTTGCTGGATAGGTTCCAACAAAGCAACAACCGCGTCAGCAGCTTCAGTTTTCAGATGTCCGTACATTTTACCTTCAAAGCTAGCTTCCAATTCCGCAATAGAACGTCCGGTCGCACCATGCATGAGGCTTAATAAATTACTTACACCTGGTTTAGTTTCTATATCAAAGCGGACAATTGGTGGATCTTCTGAATCAGTCACCGCTTTTTTCAGTTTTTTCACTATTGATTTAGGGTCTTCGAGTAAACCAATCACATTATTTTGATTATCATCCGATTTAGACATCTTCTTGGTCGGATCTTGTAAACTCATCACCTTCGCCCCCTGAGGTGGAATAAAAGGCTCAGGTGTCGTCAATATATTGCCGTAAAGCGCATTAAAGCGATAAGCAATATCTCGCGTTAATTCTAAATGTTGCTTTTGATCTTGGCCAACAGGTACCTGATTCGCTTGATATAAGAGAATATCTGCTGCCATTAATACTGGGTAATCAAATAAACCGACCGTGACATTATTTTCATAACGCTGCGATTTATCTTTAAACTGCGTCATACGGGATAATTCACCCATCTGAGTATAGCAGTTTAGTATCCAGCCCAATTCAGCATGTTGTGGTACATGTGATTGCATAAATACGGTGCTTTTTGCAGGATCAATACCTACCGCCAGATATAATGCAGCCGTATCTAAACAGGCTTTACGCAACGCTTGAGGGTCTTGACGTACCGTGATGGCGTGCAAATCCACAATACAATATAGACAATCGTAATCATCCTGCATCTGAACCCACTGACGCAAGGCTCCCATATAATTACCAATGGTTAGTTGCCCCGATGGTTGAGCTCCGCTCAATACAATTGGTTTTGCCATTTCAATTCCTTACTTCAGCGTTCAGCAACGACACTAATTCATCAAAGCGATGTAATACCCAATCTGGTGCGCTATTTTCTATTGGTTCACCGTGGTTATAACCATAACTTAAACCGACAACCGGAATACCCGCCGCGCGTGCCGCTTGAATATCATTTTTCGAATCACCAACCATCAGTGTTTCGGTTGGCTGAACATTAAATTGTTCACATAAATAATGTAGTGGTAATGGATCTGGTTTTTTCACGGGTAAACGACCACCACCGAGGGTGTAAGTGAAAAACTCTGCAATACCAGCCGATTGTAATAATGGTTGCACAAATTGATCAGGTTTATTGGTCACCACCGCCATAGAGTAACCAGCTTGTGCCAATAACGATAATGTTTCTTTAACTGCGGGATAAAGCGAATAATCGCTGTCTATCCCCATTTGATAATAATGATCAAACTGACTTTTCACTTGTTGAAACAAGACTTCATCTATATCAGTAAAATGATATTGCTGACATATGGCTCGCTTCAATAATACATCGGCGCCATTACCAATCCAATCACGCACCTGCTCAATAGAAACGGCAGATAATTGATTAGATTTTAGTGCTGCCTGAACAGCCAGATAAAGTTGTGGAACGCTATCAATTAGCGTTCCGTCCAGATCGAATAAAATAACTTTTACATTATTTAAATCAGACATTCGCAGAGTCTAACTCCTGACGCATACGAGCAATAACAGCGGCATAATCCGGTTGGTCAAAAATAGCAGAGCCAGCAACAAACATATCAGCACCTGCTTCCGCGATCTGACGGATATTATCGACCTTCACGCCACCATCAACTTCCAAACGAATATCACGTCCACTTTCATTAATGCGCTGACGAACCTGACGCAATTTATCCAATGTTGCCGGGATAAAACTCTGACCACCAAAACCAGGGTTAACGGACATTAACAAAATAACGTCCAGTTTATCCATTACATGATCCAGATAATGCAGTGGTGTGGCCGGGTTAAACACTAAACCAGCCTGACAGCCATGTTCTTTGATTAATTGTAATGAACGATCTACATGCTCTGATGTTTCAGGATGAAATGTAATGATGGAAGCGCCTGCTTTGGCAAAGTCAGGAATAATGCGATCAACTGGTTTTACCATCAGATGCACATCAATCGGCGCCGTAATACCGTAATCGCGTAATGCTTTACATACCATCGGCCCAATAGTCAGATTTGGCACATAGTGATTGTCCATAACATCAAAATGAACAACATCAGCACCGGCATTTAATACATCAATAACATCGTCACCCAGACGGGCAAAATTTGCAGAGAGAATTGAAGGAGCAATCAGATACGGTTTCATATTCATCGGTCTTTAAGGTTACCCAGCCTTTCTGGCCAGTCGGTGTGGTTCATAACGGGCGATCAATTCAGCTACCCGTTGACGAGTATGTCCTGCACGACTAATTGTTCGTTTAACTTGCAGTTCTTGCAAAACCGCATGTTGATATAAGTCGTAGGTCAAATCGGTGGCATGATTACTAATTAATACCGGAACACGTTTTTCCACCGCAGTCTGCCAAGCTAACTCCGCCAGATGACGCTGTTCATTTTCCGAAAAGCCTTTAGCCGCATAGCTGGTAAAACTCGCACTTGGCGATAAAGGAACATATGGCGGATCACAATAGACCACATGATCCTGTTCCAGCATGGCAAATGTTTCAATAAACGACTGGCAAACAAATGTCGCTTTTTGTGCTTTTTCGGCAAAAAACCATAACTCGGCTTCCGGAAAATACGGTTTCTTATAACGGCCAAACGGCACGTTAAAACCGCCTTTACGGTTATATCGACATAATCCATTGTAACCATGACGATTCAGATATAGGAATAACGCTGCACGCCATTGTGGATCTTTGGTGTGATTAAACTCGTCACGCAGTTGGAAATAACGTTCCCGTTGATTATTTTGTTCACAGAACAACGTCTTTGCGAGGCGGATAAACGCTTCAGGTTCCGTTTTTAACAGATTGTATAACGCAATCAAGTCCGGATTAATATCCGCTAAAAGATAAGCATCATAATCTGTATTCAAGAATACAGATCCCGCGCCGACAAACGGTTCAACCAATACGTTACCGGTTGGTAAAAACTCCGTGATCGACTCGATCAGACTATATTTACCGCCTGCCCATTTTAAAAATGCCCGCTGTTTTTTCATGATACAGCACGACTCACTGCAAGTGCGTGCCGTAAATCTGTACTAAAGCAGAATGCGTGGTTCTTTCTTTCTGTCATGTAACTTCTGCTCTGTTATTTACCTTGTTCTGTACGGATCTGAGCATAAGATTTAGGCCATGGCTTTGTGTTTTGCACAGAAGCAGGCAATCTCGGCACAGCAGCTTTAGCAGCAGCAGCTGATGCATACTCACCATAGATCAGGACATATTTTCCATTGGACTGATTTTTATAAATCTTTGTTTTTGCTTGCAACCCACTACTGGCCGCTAGTTTTTTAAGCGCAGCGGCATCACCACTGGCGGCAAGTTGTAACGCATAACCTTTAGTAACAACTGGTGTTGGCGTTGTATTATTTTTGACTGTTTTTAGTGTTGTTGGCGAATTTTTTACCGATTTATGCTCAGCTTTGTGTTCAGTGATCACTTTTGTTTTTTTCTGCACGACCTTTTTTTCTAAAGAAGGTTTCTTCTCTGCAGATATTTTTTTCTTTGCAGATTCAGTTTGAACAACTGAAGTGCTATCACCTTTGATTTCATTAACAATTGGTTTTAATTGATGCGCCGATGTGATGGCAGAAGATGTTGCTGCCTGACTATCAACAACGGCTGGCTCAGCAGCAGGTTGATTCGCCGTTATTTGTTGTAATGCTTGATCACTAATGACTACCCGGCGCTTATTACTATCATCAGCAGCCTCTTCAGCATCAATTCCTGCACCATTTGCTCCAGACACAATTCCTTCCTGTGTCACAGCCGCAGGCAATGCACTTGAAGCAGCTACTACGCCATTAGGTACCACTGCCGCTGATGTGCTCGGTGCCAATGCCACAGATTGACGTTCTGGTTGCGGAGTGGATGTCGCTGTTGACGATGAATGTTTCCCAGAGAGAGAAGGAATAACCCAGCTCAGCAATAAGACGACTCCGGCTAAAATAGCCACCGCAGCAACAATTTTATTCACAGGCAGCGCTGTTTTTCCGAATGATGATAGAGATTTTTTATCCATACATGCCTCCGCAATTGCAACTACCTCTCCAGACTTGCCCTGACTGTGTGCCAAGCGAGCCAGAGCTTGTTCACCCTGAGCTGCGGAGACCTCTCCGTCCTGCAGGTAGTGCATCAACAATTTCTTTTGTTCTTTAAGAGTCAGCGGCTCTACTTCTATTTCCAGCGCCATCTGCTCCCGACCCTTTAGATGTTGCGCCAGATATTCAGAAAATTCACTGGTTCCGATCAGTAATACACTAATTTTGTGTGATGGATACAACTCATCCACCTGAGCAAGCCATTGCCAAAGCTCAAACGCCCAGTCAGAGGCAAGACTATCCGCATTATCGACAACTAATAACCGAGGACGAGAAAAATCCGAGATGAGTCGATTTAGTGTTTCATTAAGTGGTTCGGTCGCATCAAAGACAGCGTTGGGTCTTAACTGTAAGACGATATTTTCTCTGACATGAGATAATTCCATTGCAGGATGCAATTCGACATAACCGACAGCTAAATTTGCATCCAGCTCATTCAACAGCTGCTGACAAATAGAACTACGTCCAGAGCCGTTTGCTCCAGATAAGAATATGAATGATGAAGAAAACCCAATTAGTTGTTTTACACGTGAGACTAATTGGGTTTGAGTTGGGAGTAATAAATAATCGTTTGATGTCACATTCAGTGTGTCGCATCAATAACCGCACGAAGCACAGATGGCTCCACGTCGGTAAACAAATCCGCACGACCAATTGCCACAGGCAATACCAGTCGCAGTTTTCCTGCTTTCACCTTTTTATCCCGCAGCATATGATGAAGATAATCATCAAAGTCCATATCAGCGGGGGCAGTCACGGGAAGATTAGCCGCCAGCAATAACGCTTTAATTCGATCTACATCAGCTTGAGATAATAAGGATAAGCGTAATGATGTTTCCGCCGCCTGTACTGAGCCTACAGCGACCGCTTCACCATGCAGCCAGTTGCCATAACCTTTTTCAGCTTCAATCGCATGGCCAAAGGTATGCCCCAGATTCAGAAGTGCTCTGACACCGTTTTCAGTTTCATCTTGTGAAACGACGTCAGCTTTAATTGCACAACAGCGTAAAATAACTTTGGATAAAGCATATGGCTGCAATGCTTGGATATCAGCGGTATGCAATTCCAGCCAGTTAAAGAATTCTTCATCCCAAATGATGCCATATTTGATCACTTCCGCCATACCTGCAGCCAATTCCCGCTGGGGTAATGTTCGAAGGCAATCAATATCAATAATCACTACTTTGGGCTGATAAAACGCCCCAATCATATTTTTACCCAACGGATGATTAACTGCTGTTTTTCCACCAACAGAAGAATCAACCTGGGATAATAAAGTTGTTGGAACCTGGATAAAGGGAACACCGCGCTGATAACAAGCGGCAGCAAAACCAACCAGATCACCAATCACACCACCACCTAATGCAATTAACGTGGTGTCTCGGCCATGTTTTCCTTCCAGTAAAGCCGACATAATCCGTTCAAAAGAAACGAGCGTTTTATGCGCTTCACCATCAGGTAAAATCAGCGTTTCTACTTGATAAGCAGATAACGTAGAACAAAGTGCATCAAGATATAATGGAGCAACTGTATCGTTGGTCACTATCATGACTTTTTGCCCAACAATATGCGGAGCAAACAACGCAGAAGATGTCAGCAAACCGGCTCCAACATGTATTGGATAACTACGTTCGGCCAAATTAACTGTTAACGTCTCCACTACAGCCTCCATTCATCTCTTCGATCTAAAGCCCTAACAACTCAACAATTTGAGTCGCTACTTGTTTGGCTGTTAATTCATCTGTCCGAACCACATAGTCAGCTATCTCACGGTACATCGGTTCACGCTCCTCTGACAGACGAGTTAACACCTCACGTGGTGCTTCTTCCGTCTGTAGCAATGGACGACGTTTATCCCGTTGTGTTCTGGCCAGCTGTTTTTCAATCGGCGTTTCCAGATAAACCACGATGCCTCTTGCTGACAGGCGGTTTCTGGTCAAAGGACTTTTGATGGCGCCACCACCGGTCGCAAGAACAATACCTTGCAATTCGCTCAGGTCACTAATTACCTGCTCTTCCCGTTTGCGGAAACCCTCTTCGCCTTCGACATCAAAAACCCACGCAATATCAGCGCCGGTCCGACGTTCTATCTCTTGATCCGAGTCATAGAGATCCATATGCAACATTTCCGACAAATACTTGCCGATGGTGCTTTTACCTGCCCCCATAGGGCCAATCAGAAAAATATTGCGTTTTTCAGCCATTTTGTCTGTCTATTTTTTACCAAAATAATAAATGCCCGTTATGTATAACGGGAACCAGGAGAACAGTACCTTACGCTAGAAACTGGACGGGGAATTATGCAGTACCCCCCGCCTGATAGCAACCAAGCTGCTGGGGGTAGCATGATGTTCAGTCTGCATTTTACTTGAATTAATATAAAACCGTTAACATTTCGTACACGCAATTCCTAAAACAGCAAAACGCCCCACTTGTAGACTTAAATTTTTTTTCTTTAAAAAAGCATATTTATGCATTCAATCTTATACAAGCCAGCATGATTGCTTGACATTTACCCGCCGATACAGAACTATGGGCGTAATTAATGTTAATCTGATTATCCGCATGATGAGCAACGTATTTGTCACACGAAAACCATTTAAACCCTCTTCAAAACCGGGTTCGTACGTTTTCGCGTAACCAGCTTATCGATGCCCAGTTTGTAAACCCCGGTTACGCTATAGCGAATCGGGGTTTTTTGTTTTGATTACAGATCAAAAGGAGTTTGTATGATCCACGGTTCTATTGTGGCCTTGATCACCCCATTTCGGGACGGCCAACTTGATGAAACTGCTTTACGTCATATGGTTGACTGGCACATTGAACAAGGCACCCATGGGATTGTACCAGTAGGCACTACTGGTGAAAGCCCGACGCTGACTCATGATGAACATTGCCGTGTTATTGAAACTGTCGTTCAGCAAGCCGCAGGGCGTGTTCCGGTCATTGCTGGTGCCGGTTCAAACAATCCAATTGAAGCTGTTGAATACACTAAAGTTGCTGAACGCTCAGGGGCTGATGCTACATTGCATGTTGCTGGCTATTACAACCGTCCAAATCAGGAAGGTTTATATCAGCACTTCAAACTGGTACATGATCAGACAGCTATCCCTATCATTCTGTATAACATCCCTCCACGCGCTATAGTTGATATTCAGCCAGCGACTATGGCTCGCTTAGCGGAATTACCTCGGATCATCGGCGTAAAAGACGCTACTGGCGATTTATCTCGCCCTTGGACAGAGCGTCAGCTAATTAAGAAACCATTCATCTGGTTATCCGGTGAAGATGCGACAGCGGTTGCTTATAATATCGGCGGCGGTACTGGTTGTATTTCAGTGACTGCTAACGTTGCACCTAAACTAGTTGCGGAAGTTCAAAACCTGACAGCTGCTGGTAAATGGGAAGAAGCGCGTGAATTACAAGATAAACTGATCCCTCTGCACCAAGCCATGTTTGCAGAACCGAGCCCTGCAGGTGCGAAATATGCTGCATCACTGTTAGGGTTATGCACAGAAGAATGTCGTTTACCTGTTATGCCATTGAGCGATGCAACTAAACAGCGTATCCGTCAAGCGATGGAAAAACTGGAACTTATTTAACCTCTAAGGAAAAAGCTTGCCATGCAAATCGAAGATTTACTGAAAAAATACGATGGGTTTGTTTTTGATCTGGATGGCACCTTAGTTGATTCAATGCCGCTGCATCTTGCTGGCTGGGAGTATGCGGCAAATATATTTGGCTTTCGTTATGATGCTACTTGGTTCTATAACCTCGGCGGTGTACCCAGCCGGAAAATAGCTAACTTGCTTTCCGAACAACAAAATCTTAATTTAGATTTGGATGCAGTAACCAAGAAAAAAACTGATTATTATCATCAGGTTATATCTAAAGCAACCGTATTCCCGGCAATGAAAGAATTAGTTATTCACTTATTTCATCATCGCCCATTGGCAATTGGCACAGGTTCTGTTCGTGCCAATGTAAATACCGTGTTATCCAACAATGGATTACATTCTTATTTTCAGGCTATTACCGCAGCGGATGATGTAGTTCATCATAAACCAAATCCCGATACCTTTTTATTATCAGCAGCAAAGATCAATGTTCAACCATCCCGTTGTCTGGTTTTTGAAGACACAGCGATCGGCTTACAAGCAGCAAGAAGTGCACAGATGGATTGTGTATTAATTATCGATGGGAAACCAGACTGGAACACTTTTACCCGATTTAATGCTGATAAACTGTGTTGATTAATCTGATATTGGTAGCAAAATTTGGGAAACATGGCGCTGTTTAAATTACGCCACGTTTCTCGCCAATCTTAAACTATTCCAGACTCACCATTATCAGACGAGGATGAGCCCGTATTGTCGTGTGATTCATTCTGATAGCGAGGAGGACGACGGCGCTGAAATGTATTGCTGCTTGCGCGATTCCCCAAAGGAGCAATGGTCGAAATCTTTGCTTTATAGATCATTTGTTGGTTGTTGTGTGCATCTGTCAGCAGCACACTGTATTGATCGAAACCGCTAATGATCCCTTCCAGCTTGATACCGCTGACTAGAAAAATGGCCACGTTAGTATGAGTTTTCCGCAACCAATTCAGCGCAGAGTCCTGACCGTTGCCAAGCGAAAACGCCTGTTCAAGACTGGTATAGTTCTGATTTTCGCTTGTCATTCTTTATCTCTCTTCAAGCAATAAGGTTATTATATGTTTAGCTTATACTCTAGTTTATTACTGTAAACAAAAAAGCGAGCTTAATGCTCGCTTTTTAATTCTATATAACAACTTTAACCGTTGTCATTAGCATCAAACGATGCCTTAATTGTTCCACCAGCACCTGTAGATGTGCTAGCGCCTGTCGTAGCGCTGATAGTCAGTGTCCCTGTTGTTTTACCATTAGGAGTGCTTTCTGGCTTAACAACAAAATAGAAGTAGTAAGGTCGTGTAGCACCGACATCAATGCTGCCGGGAATATCTGTTGATATTGACAGATCTATAGGCCCAGTCTTATCGCCTGGGTGAATAGATGGATAATTATTAACATAGGCATTATAAGTATCACTTTCCTGAGCCGGAGTGCCAGGAATAAACCCGCCGGGCATACCATTGGAAATATCCCCACCGTTCGTAGTCGCTACGCTAATTTTAGCTCCACTAGGTAACGGGTTATATGTTTTTCCATCAGTCGCAATATTTACTGGCAGGAATCGGTAGTAACCAACAACAGAAACATCCAATGGACTGGTAGCCTTAATCCATTTAGAACCGTTCCATTGTTCTACAAAAAATCCAGAATTATTTTTAATAGAACTAAGAATAAACTCATGATTAATATACAATTGTATAGTATGTCTATCGCATGTACCATCAGCAACTAATACGTCATCACATGCTAACCCATGATATACGCCATCATAGTTATTCCAGGCAGCATCTTTATTCAGATCAACAAACGATTTACCTGATGCATATACCCCAGTATTGTTTATATCCAGATAGGGTTCGCTGTCTCCATGCCCTGACCCATTTACATATGTTGTACTCACTGGATCATCAAATAACAACTCTCCATCGACATAATCATCTGCATCAAGAATACCGTTCCCATTCTGATCTTCAAAAGACTCTTCACCTTCGGTATATACCAACACTGTAATACGTCCATCTTTCGGACGAGGATTCATTGATGTCAGCGTTGCCGTACAAGTACTGTCTTTAGTGATACAATCTGGTGTCGAACCGGCCGAGGCATCAGTCAGATCCCCCTTAATAGAACCTCCTTCTGTCGTAAAATAAACCTTTGTGCCATCAGGTATCGGGTTATTAAAACGATCCGCTAACCGCATGGTAATTATTGCCTTAGAACCATCGTAATTCTGCCCTTCGATAGAATAAACATCCGCAGAGAAGCTGAAACTATCTGAGTCTGGATAACCAGTGCCAACCGCTATCGGTAATGAAGCTGTATGAATATTCGTATTCTCATGAAGTGTTGCTATAACGGCTACAGGAACAGGTATGGTACCCGCGTTCACTGTCGCTGTTACGGTTCCATTATCATCAGTCGTGGCATAAGATTGCTCCAGCTTATAACCCGCACTATTGGCCATAGCTGGCAATGCAAATGAAAAATCAACTTGCTTACCTGCTACAGGCGTTCCCATGCTATTTTTGAGAGTAAATTTCACATCAGAATTTGAACTGTTATATCCTTTGAGAGCGATGAACTCCGGTGAGGGAGTGCTGGCAATAATGGTACTGCTTGGTGCCGGATAATTGGATATAATCTGTGACTGCTGATTTTCTGATGACAACTTAGCTGTAATAGTATCATTTGTTAAACAAACCCCGTCATCACCAGAACCTTTATAACTTGCGAGAGCTTGCCCGCTAGAATCTGTCGTAACTGAACTAGGCAACACTGCCTTTCCGGCCGTATTACATGGAGATGATAAATTAATGGTCACAGGAGTCTTATAAGGCTGATTATTAAGTGTTACAGCAAAATTCAGCACTGCTGTTGAGCCTTGATT
Organism: uncultured Tolumonas sp.; assembly: GCF_963556105.2. Lineage (NCBI taxonomy): Bacteria > Pseudomonadati > Pseudomonadota > Gammaproteobacteria > Aeromonadales > Aeromonadaceae > Tolumonas > uncultured Tolumonas sp. The sequence goes on along the minus strand of NZ_OY829944.1, from coordinate 694,224 downwards.
GAGCCGTCCCAGAGAATCAAGCGATGACGTATCTACTGAAAAAGTAAATGCCAGATTAGCGTTATCAGCATATGAAACTGGATTAGAAACGGATGTAGCATTGGTATTAGTGGCAGTTATATTACTTAGCTCGCCAGCATCACTCAAATTATCCGATGACAGAGAAAATACCGCATAGCCATCTCTATCTGTAAGTTTTCCAGAAGATGGTTTGATTGTGCCTCGATCTGTTGTAAGTGTAATAACTTTTCCAGAAACAGGCTGACCACTGGCATCGACAAGCCTAGAGGCCACGTAGTTTGTATTCTGTAGCGATAACTCTGTAATTGTATTGCACGCAGTAGCGGTTGAATTACTACATGTTTCAACAGATAAAGTATATGCAGTAGTTGTTGTTCCGTTTCCAGAGGTGCCAGACCCTGTTCCGCTAGAACCACCAGAACCTCCCCCGCTAATATCAGTTCCACCACCACCACAACCAGCAATTAAGGTTCCTGCAACCAATAAAGCCAATTTACTTTTACGATAATTCATAATTTTTTCCCTGACTAACGTCTTTGCCCGCACTCTTTACATGAGCAAACATTATTTGTCTAAATTCAGGGAAAAGCAATTGAGACCAACTTCACATATGAAATAGGTCTCAATTTCTCATAAAGGCTAAAAAACACTCAAAAAATATCATCTGGACCTGCAGCACCTCTCGGGGATGTAGGATCTGCAGTAGATGTTGGGGTTGATGGTGTTTGCTGAGGTGTATTCTTAATATCACCATTATCAAACAACACACTTTCTTGCTGACCCGTAGCAGATGGCTCACTACCTTTCTCAAAAAACTCCTCTCGGCCGCCAGGTGAAGATCCGGCCATTGCTAATCCAGAGTAATTATTGACATGCATGGTCACAATATCATCGGGCTGATTCAACTTACGATCTGGAATACCATGCAAAGCAACTTTCATATATTCAATCCAGATCGGTTGCGCAGCACTGGCCCCAAACTCATTCCCTGCGATACTGCGGCCTAATGCGCGACGATGATCATCAAAACCAACCCAGGCTGTAGCAACAATATTCGGAGTAAAGCCGCTGAACCAGGCGTCTTTAGCTTCGTTTGTTGTACCTGTTTTTCCTGCTAAATCACCTCGTTTTAGCTCTTTGGCTGCTCGCCACCCTGTACCCATCCAGCCGCCTAACCCTCGATCCGCACCACCATATATAGCCGAATGCAATGCTTCTGTGATCAAAAACGCATTTGCTGTACTTATAATACGAGGCGCTTGGTTCTGTTGTGTAACCGGATCTATCGGGCATTGGCTATGCCAATCACCTAATTCATCTTTATAAGCATCTGGTTTATCCAGACCCGCTTCTGCTAATTTACCGCAACCCGCGCAAGCTATAGATGGTGTAGCTTCATAGATGAGATTTCCCGTTGCATCTTCAATATGATCGATAAAATAAGGTGTTACCTTAAAACCACCATTTGCGAACGCAGCATAACCACTTACAAGTTCTAACGGGGTAAATTCCGCCGTCCCCAAAGAAATAGATTCATTGCGTTGTAAGCTACTGTCAGGAAAACCAAATAAATGTAAATGGCTCAAAACATTATCAATCCCAACACTACGCAGTAACCGTACGGTGACCACATTTTTAGAACGTGCGAGCGCTTCACGTAAAGGGATCGGGCCATCGTATTCCGGCGGTGAGTTTTTAGGGCTCCAACCCGATGTTCCACCATCCCACTGTGTAATTGGTGCGTCATTGATAATAGAAGCTAAAGTAAAGCCATTCGCCAGTGCAGAAGAATAGATAAATGGCTTAATATTTGACCCGACTTGCCGACGAGCCTGATCAACACGGTTAAATTTGCTGATATCGAAACTAAAACCACCAACTAGTGCTTGAATGGCGCCATTTTTAGGATTTAAAGCAACGAAAGCCGCATTAGCATCAGGAATTTGAGCTAACCGAAGCTCATCACTGTTTTCATCTTGCCAAACCCAGATCTGATCGCCGACTTGCAGGATATCTGCCGCTTTCCGAGGTGCAGCACCTTGTCTCTCATCACTGATAAATGGACGAGCCCATTTCAAACCATCCCACGGAATAGTCGCATCAAGCCCCCCTTTTACAACCACGGTTACCTCTTTATTATTCACCGCAGTTACAATAGCCGGCTCAAATGGCTCATAACTAGGTAAATCATTAAGGTAATTGGTAATTTGCTCACTGTTCCAAGCTTCGCCTTTTGACCAAAGATGTTTTTCAACACCTCGATACCCATGACGAATATCATAATCCAACAAACCTTTAAAGACGGCCGATTGAGCAGCTTGCTGCTGTGTTGAACTCAGCGTGGTATAAACTTGATAACCTTTGCTGTAAGACTCTTCGCCATATTTATCCAACATAAATTTTCTGACCATTTCAGCCAGATAGGGCGCATCCAAACCAACATCGGTACCGTGATAATGCGTAATAATAGGTTCAGCAACTGCCTTTTGGTATTCATTATCTTTGATCATACCAAGCTGTAACATTCTGGCTAAAACCAGATTACGCCGGGCTAACGCCCGTTGCGGCGAACGAATAGGGTTCAGCATGGATGGCGCTTTAGGTAAACCAGCAATAACAGCGGTTTCTCCTAGTGTTAGCTGATCAACCGTCTTACCATAATAAACCTGCGCCGCAGCACCAACCCCGTATGAGCGATATCCCAGCGGAATTTTATTCAAATACAGCTCAAGAATTTCACCTTTCGATAATTCTCTTTCAATCCGCCAAGCTAAAAATACTTCCTTAATTTTTCGAAGCAGAGTTTTTTCACGACTCAGGAAAAAGTTTCGAGCAACTTGCTGTGTAATAGTACTCGCGCCCTGCTGCATTCGGCCTGAAACGGCCCAAACAACGCCAGCGCGTGCAATACCGATTAAATCGATACCAGGATGTTCATAAAAACGCGAATCTTCTATCGCCAAAAAAGCTTGCTTCATTTGGAGAGGAATTTGCTCAAGCTGTAACGGGATTCTTTTCACATCACCGAACTCAGACATCAAGACACCATCAGCACTATAGACTCTTAATGGTGTTTCCCACGTTGTATCTCTTAACATCGATACATCGGGTAAATCTTTCTCAAGATGAAAATAAAAAGCGGCGACAGCGGCGATACCAACTGACAACAATAAGAGCAATAACCATAACAATCGCTTAAACCATTTAAACATAACTTGAGTATCCGCCATCCAAGAACCTATGGGCATGCAGTATATAGTGTTATCTGCTTCAAATTCGAGAGAATTGAAGGACACATTCGTATCGCCAAAATCTAACCTTACCGCTATAGTTAAAGCACTTTTTGGCGTACTGCGCCTATTTTAACAACAACCGCATGGATGCCTCTATGTTCAGGTTAATTAAAAAGAGCACGAACACCCCCATGCTAGGGGTCGATTTCGGTAGCAGCACTATTAAAGCAGTTGCTGTTTCAGGTAATGCAGATAAGTTTTCCATTGATGCATGGGCAGAAATAGCAACCCCTAAAGGTGCTATCAGAGATTTTCAACTGCAGGATGTGGACCGAATATCACAAGCATTTAAACAATTGCTGAAGATGTTACCCGGTAAGTACAAGAATGCAGCAACAGCTGTAAATGGTTCAAGTGTAATAACAAAAATTACGCAAGTTGCAAGCAACATCAATCAGATTGATTATGAAAATATAGTCATGCTGGAAGCAGAACAACTCATACCCTTCCCTCTTGATGAAGTCAGTTTAGATTTCGAGATCCTCGGCCCCAACATCACTGATCCTACTCGCAATGATGTTCTTATCTGTGCTGCTCGTTCCCAATCCGTTGCCAGTGCTATTAGTGTCTTCAATGAAAGTGACTTGGCAGTTAAAGTGGTTGATGTGGGTATGCATGCCTTGACTCGTGCCGTTGTATCTCTGGAAAAATCACTCTTAACTGCTGATGCGAACAAGTTTTGCGCAGTAGTTGATATTGGCGAATTGTCATTGAGTTTTGGCATCATTTTTCAAGGTGAGTTAATTTACTCTCGTTTGCAAGATTTTGGTGGAGCAAGTCTCACTCGTTCCTTAGCTACGTTCTATAATTTGCCGCCAGAAGAAGCTGAAAATGTGAAACTAAAAGGAGCTCTTTCTTCATATAGTGACATCGATGTCGTCAACTCATATATCAATCAGCTGACACAGCATATAAAACGAAATATACAATTATTTTGTAGTTCATCGGGTAACCGAACCGTGGAGATGTTGGTTATTTCTGGTGGCGGTAGCTTAATTCCTGGTTTACGACAACAACTGGCATTACAACTGGAAATGGATGTCAGACATCCAGATCCAGTCCTACTATATAACCAACATAAATTGGCGGATAACTTCGGCCATGGCGCTAAATATATGACCGCCCTTGGATTGGCGTTAAGGAGTTTTACCCCATGTCAAATATAAACCTCCTGCCATGGCGCGAATCAGCTAAAGAACGCCAAAAACAGGCTTTTTTCATTTTACTTGGCATTACTTGTGCTATAGCTGCAGCAGTTGTATTTGCAGTGAATCAATATTTTAATCAACAGATTAGTGCTCAAAATCAGCGAAATCAGTTCCTCCAACACGAGATTGCTATTCTGGATACACAAATTGGCCAGATAAATGAAATAAAAACTCAGAAGCAGTCTCTTGTCAATCGAATGAAACTGATTGATACCTTGCAACAAAGCCGGAATGTGTCTGTTAAATTGTTTAATGACCTTCCTGTTGTTATAGCAAATGGTGTATATCTACAATCAATGAACGTTGATGAATCTCAGATTGACATAGTCGGAAAGGCAGAAGCCTATAACCGAGTTGCAAGCACTATGAGATTAATTGATGCTAGCGGGTGGTTAGGACAAACGACAATAAACTCTATCTTTGCCAATGACTCTGCACTCATGAGGTTGAGCGAGTTTTCAATGCGTTTCAATGTATTGAATAGCAGTAATTCTAATCCCGCTCCAAAACAATAAGAGCACAGGGACGTAATATGAACTTTCAAGACTTAAATGATTTAGACATAAATGATTTAGCCTCATGGCCAGTGCTAGCAAAATGTATTTTGATAGCTTTTATTTGTGCATTAATCGGAGGGGCTGGATATTATGCTCTTATTTCAGACTCTATAAAACAACTAGACAAAACCAGACAAAAAGAAATTGATCTAAAAAGTCAGTTTGAAGTTCGAGCTTCTCAAGCTAGCAGTCTAAATGCATATCGCCAACAGATGATCCAATTGGAAGAAATGCTTAAAAACCAATTGAAACAGCTGCCAAATAAAAATGAAGTTGCTGGTTTGCTTGATGATATTAGCTATATTGCAACAAATAATGGATTGAAGTTACTTAAAATAAATTGGGAACCAGAAATAAAGAAAGAGTTTTATACTGAACTTCCTATGCGTATTGATCTTTCTGGACAATATAATCAGCTAGGTCAATTTTCAGCAGATATAGCTGCATTACCCCGAATTGTTTTACTTGGTAGTTTTACTGTAACTAAAGAAACTGTTAATAAAAACAAACAAGAAAACCAAACTTCTTCTACCAATGCCGATAATATGATTATGTCTGTTCAAGCAAAGACTTATCGCTATGATCCTGAACAAAAAGTGAAGAATAAACAACAGCATAAAGGAACGGTGAAGAAATGAATATTAAAACACTGATCCTTTTTTTAAGCATGGTTGCAATCTCTGGCTGCGATCAAAATGCGGATTTACAAATATACGTTGCACAGGTTAAAGCCCGACCAGCACAACCTATAGAACCGTTACCTACAATAACTCCTTATGAACCAATTCCCTTTTTAGCTAAAAATATGCGAAATCCATTTATCGATCCAAAACCAGAACAAGGTCAGTCGGTTAGCAAAGTGAAAGCTAAATGTGCGCAACCGGATATCAACAGACCCAAAGAAGAATTAGAACAATATTCTCTTGATAACTTGCAGATGAAAGGGTCATTGGCCGATGAAAGAGGTTTATGGGGCTTGGTGCTAGCGCCAGGAGGAATTGTATACCGAGTTACTTTAGGTCAGTACATGGGATTAAACCACGGTAAGATAGCTAAAGTAACTAAAGATGATATCGATGTAATAGAGATGATACCGGATGGTAGTGGTTGCTGGAATAATAGAACGACCAAACTAACCCTCAATACATCCACTACTAACACTAACAAAAAACAGGGATGAGTCATGCGAACTAACAGACTATTTCACTCAGGATTATATACGGCGGCTGTGCTTTCTTTCGCTGCATACTCCACTGCGGTATTCGCCCTGACAGAGCTTCAGAATATCCGGGTTAGCCCGCTTAGTGGGGACCAACTTGAATTACAGTTTGACTTCAATGAGTCACTGACAACATTTACTGATAAGCTAAAATACCAGCCAAATCAGTTATACCTGAATTTTCCTGCAACTAGTTCGTCTTTACGACAAAATACGATCCCAATCGAACGTTTAGGCATTCAAGATATTCAAGTCAAACCTAAAAACGCAGGTCTAGATGTTTCTGTAAATCTCGAACGCTTGATGCCTTATCGCATTAAACAAGATGGTTCCCATATATCTGTCACTTTGGGACAATCCTTGTCTAATGATTCTAAAACGCAAGCAATGTCAAGCAACAAACTTGCTGCGACATCAAAAAACAATACAACAACTGACAATAATTCGATGAAAAGCACATCAGGTGTGATTAATAGTATTGAACACGTTGATTTTCGTAGGGGTAAAAATGGACAAGGCCAATTATTAATTAATTTACAAAATAGTGCTGCAGCTGTTGAAGTTAGTGCCAGAGGTGAACATGTAATTGCATCTTTTAATGCAACAGCTATTAAACCTGATTTATTGGCCTTAATGGATGTTGCCGATTTTAATACACCAGTCTACAACGTAGACATAAAACAAAATAAAAGTAGTGTAATTTTTGATCTCGGTATCAAAGGTAAATTTGATTATAAGTATGATCAATCAGGTAACTTATTTATTGTAGAAATTAGCCCGCCACTACGAACAGCTAAAACTGATGCTCCCAAAAAATACAAAGGAAAGCCAATCTCCCTTAATTTTCAAGATGTTCCAGTTAGAACGGTATTACAACTAATTGCCGATTTTAATAAATTAAATTTAGTCACAACTGACTCAGTTGGCGGTAATATTACATTGCGATTGGATGGCGTACCATGGGAGCAAGCACTGGATACAGTACTGAAAGTTAAAGGTCTGGATAAGCGTTTGGATAATAATATTCTTTTAGTTGCACCGGCTGCTGAAATTGCTACGCAAGAAAAACAACAGCTGGAAAATAAACAAAAAGTAGCTGATCTGGCGCCATTAGTAACAGAATATGTACAAATTAATTATGCCAAAGCACCCGACATGGCTAAATTATTAGCTGATAATAAAACTCGTTTATTATCTCCACGCGGTGCAGTAAGTGTAGACGAGCGAACCAATACATTGTTGGTAAAAGATACCGCTGATGTTATTGATCATATTAAAGATATGATTAAAGTCCTGGATGTTGCTGTTAAACAAGTAGTTATTGAAGCTCGTATGGTTACAGTTAATGATGGGCTTGAGGATTCACTCGGAATTCAATGGGGCGTTACCGATGTTAATGCTAATGGCAGTACATCAGGAACATTAACTGGATTAGATACTGCAGCGACAGGAAAGACTCCAACTCTTGCTAGTAGATTAAATGTTAATTTACCCGCAACGACAAGTAGTGGTAGTCAAGTTCCAAGTATTGCATTTCAAGTGGCTAAGTTGACCGATGGTTCGTTGTTAGATCTCCAACTCAGTGCGTTAGAAACTGAAAACAAAGCAGAAATCATATCTAGCCCTAGAGTGACTACAGCTAATCAGAAAGAAGCATTAATTGAGCAAGGTTATGAAATCCCATATAGTGAAAGCTCATCGAGCGGAGCAACTACCGTCTCATTCAAAAAAGCAGTATTGAGTTTAAAAGTGACCCCACAAATTACACCAGATAACAATGTCATTCTTGATCTGCATGTTACTCAAGACGACATATACAAAGATGTTAACACTGGTAATGGTGGTACGGCAGTAGCACTTTCAACACAGGCTATTAATACTCAAGTCTTAGTAAAAAATGGAGAAACCTTAGTATTAGGTGGCATATATAACCGTTCAATTAAGAAGACAGTAAGTAAAGTACCTATGCTGGGCGATCTACCTGGCGTCGGTGTGCTGTTCCGTAATACCGTAAATACGAATACAAAGAAAGAACTGTTAATTTTCGTTACACCTAAAATAGTTGTAGGAAATCTGTAACTAAAAAATGAGGTCACATAACATCAGACCTCTGCCATGTGCAGAGGTCTTTTTTTATAGGATAATCGCTGTATCTCTCTACTTGAATATGATTTTTATGCCGTCTGCAGAGCTCAATAACTTATCGTCCTTCCTAATCAGACATAGTTCATTATTTCAAAATAAAAATATCCTGGTTTGTGGACAACTCCAATCTGTATCTTTGGATCCTTTATTGGCTGAGCCAAACACAACATTTCTTATCTCTGATTACAGCATTTTCAATCAACTTCGCATCACAATACCCGAGCTAGAAACACGGTTGAAATTTGGTTTTTTGACCCAAGAAACTAATTCATTCGACGCCATCTTGTTATTTATGCCAAAAGCGAAACAGGAAGCAGGGCTGTGGTTAACTAGCGTATTGCATTCATTAAAACCCGATGGTGAAATTTTCATCATTGGTGAGAATAGAGGCGGTATTAATGCAGCTCCTAAGCTCCTGCATTCTTATAGCCATAACGTACAAAAACTAGATAGTGCCCGACACTGCTCTTTGTATTATGCACAATTAAATGCGCCCCAAGCGCCACCTGAATTGCAATCGCTGTATTCCCATTATTCGCTACAACTCACTGTGGGTTTAGCTGAATTAAAGATTGCCGCTCTTCCTGGAGTATTCAGTGCTGGAGAATTAGATGAAGGCACGAGGCTTTTACTGACAAGTTTGCCTGAGCTTGAAGGTGATATTTTAGACTTAGGCTGCGGGGCGGGCGTCATTGGTGCAACGCTTTGTCAAAGATCATCGACAGCCACAGTGGTCATGAGCGATGTAAATACGCTAGCCTTGTATTCTGCAGCTAAGACATTGGAAGTAAACAATCTGGCAGCACAAATAATAGCCTCAGACATGTTTTCTAATGTTACAACAAAATTTAATTTTATTATTTCTAATCCCCCATTCCATGCTGGACTAAATACAAACTATGAAGCAACAGAACGCATGCTACGACAAGCGCCAAACTATCTTAAAAAACATGGTCAGCTATTTTTAGTGGCCAATCGTTTTTTGCGCTATGAGCCTATCCTTGCTGAAGTTTTTCAGTCTGTTTCTGTTATAAACGAAAACTCGCGATTCAAAATTATTCGAGCATGTTAATGCTAATAGCATTAACAAACTCATATGGAATCTGTTAGATTAAAACGATGGCGCATGCCATCGTTGTTCTTTGTCATCTCGTCAGTGCAGCCCTTCTGATTTTTGTATTCTTTCTTCTGTTGTTTGCTAACTCTTGACATACGCCACAGGCTTTTTGACTTTAGCCGTCTACACTTAGCTAACGATCACTCGCATCTGGATCACTTGCTTCAGATAAAAACATTCATATTAGATAAAGCAGCACTTGATCGATGATGACAAGATAAATTTCTCAGGATCTAACATCTAAAGATCCTTGCCTTTATGTATTAATGAGACTTTAGATTAAATAAATATAGGAGCACATATGTCTGGTGTATTAGCGATGATATTAGCTGGCGGCGAAGGAACTCGATTACAACCATTGACCGTATCACGAAGCAAACCAGCAGTCCCATTTGGTGGAAGTTATCGCTTAGTTGACTTTGTTTTAAACAATTTTATCAACTCAGACATGCTGCGCATTTATGTGTTAACACAATTCAAATCTCAATCACTCTATATACATCTGAAAAAAGGGTGGAATTTAACAGGGATCAGTGGGCGTTTCATTGACCCAATCCCAGCGCAAATGCGTATGGGGAAACGCTGGTATGACGGCACGGCTGATGCAATTTACCAAAATATCGGTTTTATTGAATTAAGTAGCCCCGAGCATGTTTGTATTTTTGGCAGTGACCATATCTATAAAATGGATATACGTCAGATGCTTGATTTTCATAAAGAAAAACGCGCTGTACTTACTGTAGCAGCTATTCGTGTACCTATTGAAGAGGCATCAGCTTTTGGTGTTATTGAAGTTAATGCTGAAGGTCGAATGATCGGCTTTGAAGAGAAACCTAAAAATCCAAAATCAATTCCAGGTGATCCTGGTTTTGCCTTGGCTTCTATGGGTAATTACATCTTTGAGACTAATACATTATTAAGTGAATTAACCGCCGATGGGGAAAAAGAAGATTCCAGCCATGATTTTGGCCGGGATATAATCCCTGGTTTGTATCCTCATTCACCAGTCTATGTCTATGACTTCAGCGTAAATCAGATCGAAGGTGAGATCGGTGCTTACTGGCGTGATGTGGGTACCATTGATTCTTACTGGCAATCGCATATGGATTTAGTCAGCGATAACCCGCCATTTTCATTGTATAACCGTAAATGGCCATTGCATACATTCTATCCACCGTTACCACCTGCAACATTTATTGATACCTCAGTCTACAAAACAAACGTTTCTCAATCGCTGGTTTCAGCTGGCTGTTATATTCAAGGAGCTCGTATCAATCGCAGTATTCTCGGATTTCGTTGCAACATAGCCTCAGGTTCAGAAATAAGTGAATCTATCTTTTTGGGAGATGTGAAAATTGGAGAGGGTTGTAAAATTCGTCGAGCGATCATTGATAAACAGGTTGAAATAGCCCCTGGTACTGTGATCGGAGAAAATCTTGCCTATGATCGCCAGCGCTTTACAGTGTCTGAAGGCGGTATTGTTGTCATCCCGAAAGGGGCCAGAGTTGGTTTTTGATAAATGAATATACTGTTTATTGCGTCAGAAGTTGAAAGTTTTGTTAAAACCGGAGGATTGGCTGATGTGGCCAAGGCTCTCCCTTTGGAGTTAAAACGCGCAGGTCATGATGTCAGGATCATCATTCCAAGTTATAGCGCAATCTCACAACGCGAACAGGGTTCAATTATCGCTTCTGGGGTCTTATCGACAGAACCCCAGTATGTTGATGTACCCTATGAAATACGCCAATTATATTTAGCGGATATTCCTTTATATCTTGTTGAGAATAAACATTATTTTGAGCGACCAAGCCTGTACGGTGAAAATAACAATGCCTATGCAGATAACGGTGAACGCTTTGCTTTTTTCTCAGCGGTGACATTACAAGCTACGGAACAACTCGGGTTCAGACCTGACATTGTGCATTGCAATGATTGGCATACCGCACTAGTGCCTATGTTGCTAAAAACGCGATTTGGTCAAAATCCATTTTTTGCGCAAACGAAAAGTGTCATTACCATTCACAATGGCGCATTTCAGGGTATTTGTGAACGAGGTCAGTTATGGGCATTACCAGAAATTAGAAATGCCCATAACGAGTCAATTTATCAGGGCCCTTACTACATTAACTTCTTGAAATGTGCAGTTTTATACGCAGACAAGATAAATTCCGTTAGCCCTACGTACGCTAAAGAGCTTATGTCCTATCTCGGTGGACATGGCATGGCAAAACACTTCCAAGATCGTGCAGCTGATATCTGCGGGATTATCAACGGATGTGATTATAACGATTGGGATCCAGCGACAGATCAGCTGATCCCAGCCAGATATCATGTTGATGACCTGCAAGGCAAGATTGAGTGCAAACGCCAGTTACAACAACGTGCCAATCTGCCGGTTTGTGATCTGCCTGTGTTTGGGATGGTATGTCGTCTGACAGAACAAAAAGGTATCCATTATTTATTGCCTATTTTGGCTAAATTTTTGGTACACCATGTTCAGGTCATTATTGTTGGATCTGGCGATCCGGTTTTGGCACAGCGGCTGGAAGCTATCGCTCAGCAATTCCCTCAGAAATTTGTCTTTATCAATGCGCATAGCAACGAATTGGCACATCTGGTTGAAGCGGGTAGCGATTTCTTCATGATGCCATCTCAATTTGAACCTTGTGGTTTAAATCAGATGTACAGTCTGGCTTACGGTACTTTACCTATCGTTCGTGCGGTTGGCGGCTTGAAAGATACCGTAACCGATTATGATCAGGATCCGACGAAAGCAACCGGTTTTGTCTTTGAAGATCCAGAGCCTAATGACTTGTTGAATATATTACGACGGGCATTACTGTTCTATGTTCAGGATCCGCAGGAGTTTCGCCGAGTACAACGTAATGCCATGCTGACTCGCTATTTATGGTCAGATTCCGTACATGGTTATGAAGACATGTATCGTAATGCGTTAGGTTGGCACTAATTAACTGATGAAAAACAGAGCGATCTGACCAATTTCTCTGTTTTTCTTATGGTTGATGGTTGACGTGTTTTCTGGAACCGGTAGAATGCCGGCCAGATGCGAAGGTGGCGGAATTGGTAGACGCGCTAGCTTCAGGTGTTAGTGCCTTCGGGTGTGAGGGTTCGAGTCCCTCCTTTCGCACCAAACCATGTTGCTGACAGCATGTAAAAATAGTCAGATTGTGTGCGAGGGTGGCGGAATTGGTAGACGCGCTAGCTTCAGGTGTTAGTGCCTTCGGGTGTGAGGGTTCGAGTCCCTCCTCTCGCACCAAAATCATGTTGCTGACAGCATGTAAAATAAGTCAGAGACAATCAGTGCGAAGGTGGCGGAATTGGTAGACGCGCTAGCTTCAGGTGTTAGTGCCTTCGGGTGTGAGGGTTCGAGTCCCTCCTTTCGCACCAAATTTTTTAAAAAAGCACGCAGCCCACAAAGCTGCGTGCTTTTTTGTTATATGCTTTAATCAGTTATTTGTTTGACTGAAGGAATAAGTCGATGTCTTTGATCCCCGATGATGTTCATAACTATTATGAAGATCTGCTGCAACAACACATTCAGGCGCTGGAATTACACAAAACTCGCGATGAAGATTATTTAGCCGACCTTTCCTGTCTGGTGCTAAATCAACTGCCGGCACACTATATACGCCATAACGTCGATATGTGTTATTTCACGACTCCCGCCCAACGAGATGAGATGGAATTGAAAGTTCAGGATGCGGTCAGTAAATCAGTCAGCTGGCTGGATCAGGAAGAGCATCAACGAAAAGTGCGCGAAGAAATTTAAGTCGAAAACATGGATCGGCATGCAACATTATTAAGCGTGATGTTGCATGCCGAAATTTTAGCTTTTCGTTAGTTGCACAACTGTTTCTACATGCATCGAATGCGGGAACATATCAACCGGTTGCACTTTGGTGATGTGATATCCGCCCTTCTGCAGCACAGCTAAATCTCTGGCTAAGGATGCCGGCTCACACGATACATAAACGATACGCTGCGGTGACATCGCGAGCATGGTGTTTAGTACCGACAGTTCACAACCTTTTCGTGGTGGATCAACAACCACAACATCGGCACGCATTCCCTGCGTATAAAGTGCAGGAACTACCTCTTCTGCTTTACCAACATAAAATTCTGTATTGGCTAACTGATTACGCTGTGCATTAGCACGAGCATCGTCAATGGCCTGTGGTACGATTTCAATACCAATCACTTTTTGCGCTTGCTGTGCCAGATACAATGAAATGGTGCCAATGCCGCAGTAAATATCAAATACCGTCTCATTACCCTTGAGCTCTGCAAAATGCAGCGCCGTCGCATAGAGTTGGTCGGTTTGTTGTGGGTTAACCTGATAGAACGAATGCGCCGATATAGTAAAGGTTAAGCCGTGCAGTTCATCTTCTATGCTTTCTCGGCCATAACAAACGCGTTGTTGTAGCCCTAAGATACGATTAACCGGATCTGGGTTCACATTGTGGATCACGCTATCAATGCCGTCGATCGCACCCAAAGCCGTCAGTAATTCAGCTTCCTTTGGTAAATCGTCGGTCAGTGTCACCAGCACCACCATGCATGAGCCAGTTTTAAAGCCATGGCGGATCATGACATAACGCACACAACCGGTATGATTGGCCTCATCGTAACCCGCAATATGAAATGTCTTCATCCATTGCCGGATTGCAGCCGTAATTGCTGTTGTCTGCTCGTGCTGCACAGGACAAGTTGTGATATCAACAATCTGATGACTATTCTTACGATAAAAACCAATTTGCGGCTCACCGTTTTCGGTACGCACGGCATACACGGCTTTATTACGGAATGCGAGTGGCTGCGACATACCAAGGCATGGCTCAACGAAGCTTGTAATGCCTTTACTCTGTAATGCGGCAACAACCTGTTGCTGTTTGATTTTTAATTGTTCGCTATAAGCCAGATAGGCTAGTTGGCAACCACCACATTCCGTATAACTGCAATGTGGTTCTATTCGTTGTGGATGCTTTTGAATGATGCGGATCAGATCAGCCTGAGCGTATTTAGGTTTGATACCATGCAATGACACTTCCACCTGTTCACCAGGAAGTGTGCCAGGAATGAAAACCTTGCGGTCATGCCAATTAGCAATGCCATCACCCTTATCAGTAAGAGTATCGATTGAAAGAGTTATGGGTTGCCCGTGATGCGGCATGATGTCTCCGGAGGCGCTCAGAATAAAGTCGGCTATTTTAACTAAATGTACGGATAGGCAGAAGGAAAAGCCGGAAAATGTTCCGGCTTTAATACGATGAGCAAGGTTTATTGTGCAATAAAACGGTAACGAGTTAGATGGCGATACTTTTGACCTGGCAATAACCAAGGATCACCCAGTTCAGGACGATTTGGGCTATCTGGCAATAACTGCGCTTCCAGACAAATTCCTTCATAGTCATGATAGGGTTCTTCGCTACCCGCAGGGGCGCCCGCTAAATAGTTACCGGTATAAATCTGTAATCCGGGTTGGTCCGTCAAAACATCCATCGCCAGCTTTTTATCCGCAGAAACCAGATGTGCTGCGACTTGCTCTGAGCCATCAGTTGCTAAAACATAACAATGATCGAACCCTTTTGCTGACATCAATTGCGGATGGCTCAACCACTGTTCACGTAAGCAACGTTGATGACGCAAATCTAACGCCGCTTCCACTGGTTGTGGTGCAGATAATGGGATCCCCATGCCATCGATTGGCAAATAGGTGTCAGCACTCACCATCAACGCATGATCACGGACATCACTACGTTTGCCATCGAGGTTGAAATAACCATGACAAGTCATATTTACTGGACAAGGTTTAGAGACTGTAGCCTCAATTTCTATTACTAAATTAGAGCCTTGTAGTGAGTATGTCAGCTTGGTATCGAAGTCACCAGGGAAGCCTTGATCACCATCCGGTGAATGCAGTGACAGCACAACTTTATCAGCCTGCTGGCTGACAACATGCCACTCTTTGCGATCAAACCCGTCTTTACCGCCATGCAGGCAATTTTCGCCCTGACTCGGAACCAAATGATGTGTTTGACCTTGATAATGCAACACCGAACCACCGATACGGTTGGCAAAGCGGCCCACCATGGCATTCAGATAAACCTGCTGGCTGGCATATTGTTCTGGAGAACAACCTAGCAGCACATTCCGGTAGCCCTCGCCGACTGGAACATTCAATGACAACAGAGCAGCCCCTGTTGTCATCAGCTTCAGCTGCAATCCGGCATCATTTTCTAACTCAATGAGTTGTGTCATGAACTGCTCCGATTAGAATTGGCCGGCACCTGCACTGGCTTTGCAAACATAACAAGTTGGCTTCAGGCCACTTTTCAGTGGATATTCCGCTTCCACCGCCGCAATAACCTCTGCCACTCGAGCCGGGCGCAATAACGCCACCACACAACCACCAAAACCACCACCGGTCATACGAGCACCGCCATCTGTACCGATATGTTTTTGCAGGATCTCAACCAGCGCATCAATGGCCGGTACGGTGATAGCGAAATCATCGCGCATCGAGTTATGCGATTCGGCCATCAGGACACCCATTTTTTCCAGGTTGCCTGATTCCAATGCATCAGCCGCTTCCAGTGTGCGTGCATTTTCAGTGATCACATGACGAGCTCGTTGATAAACCACAGGTTCCAGCTTGCCTTGTTCTGCAGCGGACTGTAGTTGTGCCAGCGACACATCACGCAGTGCTTTTACACCGAAAAAGTCGGCGACCTGTTCACATTGTTTACGGCGAGTATTGTATTCGCTATCAACCAGACCGCGTTTCACATTGGAATGTACGATCAGCACCGCCAAATCATCAGGCATTTTAACCAGTCGGGTTTCCAGTGAACGGCAATCTAACAACAGCGCGTGATCTTTCTGACCACTGGCCGAAATCATTTGATCCATGATGCCGCAGTTACAACCAACAAACTTGTTTTCTGCTTCCTGACCATTCAGTGCAATGGCTGCCGGGCTCAAACCTAACTGATAGGCCTGATTGAAAGATTCACCGATCGCCACCTCCAATGACGCAGAAGAACTCAAGCCTGCACCTTGTGGCACGTTACCCGCAACCACCATGTTCAGCCCTTTCAGGCTCACGTCTTTTTCCAGTAAATATTTCACGACACCACGAATGTAGTTGCTCCACAGCTGATCAGCGTGCGGCTCAATCGGTTGCACCAGTGAAAACTCATCGCGCTGGTTAGCATAATCGGCCGCGATCACTACGACTTGGTCATCATCACGACGCTGTATCGCAACCACAGTTTCATAATCAATCGCGCAAGGCAGCACAAAACCATCGTTATAATCAGTATGCTCACCAATCAGATTGACTCGACCCGGCGCACGAACAAACAAGTCAGGTTCGCAGCCAAAACTGGTTTGAAATACGGCGAGAACTTTTTCTTTTAATGACATAGCAGTTTTCCTCAAGCTTGTTCTTTGTAATGAATATCGCTGACAGCACGCAGACGTTCTGCGGCTTGTTCTGGAGTCAAATCACGCTGGGTTTCCGCCAGCATTTCATAACCCACCATAAATTTGCGCACCGTCGCTGAACGTAATAGCGGCGGATAAAAATGGGCATGCAATTGCCAATGTTCCAGATTGCCTTCCTGATGAGGCGCACCATGCCACCCCATGGAGTAAGGGAAAGAACACTGGAACAGGTTGTCATAACGACTGGTGAGTAATTTCAACGCCAACGCCAGATCTTGTTTTTGCGCATCATTCAGTTCGGTGAGACGAAGAACAT
This sequence comes from uncultured Tolumonas sp., assembly GCF_963556105.2. NCBI lineage: Bacteria > Pseudomonadati > Pseudomonadota > Gammaproteobacteria > Aeromonadales > Aeromonadaceae > Tolumonas > uncultured Tolumonas sp. The sequence goes on along the minus strand of NZ_OY829944.1, from coordinate 676,881 downwards.
GCGCTTTTGGCAGCAATAGCGTTTCAAAAGGCCAGGCCGCCCAATAAGGTACAACTGCGATCCAGTGTTCTGTTTCCACTACGGTACGTTCGCCAGAGGCCTGTTCTTTCTGTGCATATTGCAATAACAACGGCGAACCCTTTTCGGCCAACCACTGCTTTTGGGTTTGCTCTTCACGGGCTAATTCATTAGGCAGAAAATTATTAGCCCAGATCTGGCCGTGCGGATGTGGGTTAGAACACCCCATCGCAGCACCCTTATTTTCAAACACCTGCACCCATAGATAATCTTTTGCCAGATCAGTCACTTGTTCACACCAAGTATCAATGACAGATCGGATAGCTAGCACAGGTAATTCAGGCAATGTTTTACTGTGATCAGGAGAAAAACAGATAACTCGACTGGTGCCGCGTGCGGATTCACATTGAAACAGTGGATCAGCAGAATGCGGTGATGCTGGCGTGTCGGTCATCAGTGCAGCAAAGTCGTTAGTGAACACAAAGGTGTTTTTATAATCTGGGTTTTTTTCCCCATTCACACGAGTGTTACCTGCACATAAAAAACAGTCAGGATCATGGGCTGGACGATCGTCTGGTGCCGCTTTTTCTACTTGCCCTTGCCATGGACGCTTCGCTCGATGCGGCGACACTAACACCCATTGACCGGTCAGCGGGTTAAAACGACGATGAGGATGATCTATCGGATTGAACATGTTTTATTCCTCGTAACCATTAGGATTAGCTTGCTGCCAGCGCCAGCTGTCACGTGTCATATCATCAATAGTCCGACTGGCATTCCAGCCCAATTCTCGTTGTGCTTTTGCCGGATCAGCCCAGCATTCCGCAACATCACCTGGACGACGGTCTACCAGTTTATAGTTAATGTCTAAACCACTGGCTCGCGCAAAAGCTTGTACCATCTCAAGCACACTCACGCCCTGCCCGGTTCCCAGATTGTAGATATGCAAACCCGCTTTCTCGCCACAAACCTGCCATGCTTTTACGTGGCCTTCGGCCAGATCCATGACATGGATGTAATCGCGTACACAGGTGCCATCTTTCGTCGGATAATCACTACCAAAAATATTCAGGCAATCACGGCGACCAATCGCGACTTGCGTGATATAGGGCATCAGGTTATTAGGAATGCCTTGCGGATCTTCACCCATACGACCCGATTCATGTGCACCGATTGGGTTGAAATAGCGCAGTAAAGTGATGCTCCAGCGTGGATCGGCTTTCTGCATATCTTCCAGTATTTGTTCAACCATGAGTTTTGTCTGACCATAGGGGCTCATGGTGGAACGAGGGAAATCTTCTGTAATCGGTACGGCATGCGGGTCGCCATACACAGTTGCAGAAGAGCTGAAAATAAAGCGGTAACAACCAGCACGACGCATTGCACCCAGCAAACTCAGCGTGCCGGAAATGTTGTTTTCAAAATATTCATACGGTTTTTGTGTTGATTCACCGACCGCTTTTAATGCCGCGAAATGAATAACACCGGCGATTTGTTGTTCTTGAAAAATGCGGTCTAAGATCACCGGATCACGGACATCACCTTGATAGAAAATAGGACACTTTCCCGCCACTTCTTCTATTCTTTTCAGTACCGATAACTTGCTGTTACACAGATTATCGAGAATGACTGGCTCTAAACCTGCCGCTATTAACGCCAGACAAGTGTGACTACCTATGTAGCCTGTCCCGCCGGTGACCAGAATTTTCATGTTCTCTCCTCGTAAAAACGACAACACACCTGTCGGTATATTTGTTGTCCCTTAGTCTAGAAGAGTGTATTCCGCCAGACTGTGATCTGACAAACAAAATGTAAACGTTTACATTTAATCTCTTTCAGATAACCTATGATTAGTGAGGATTTATACTGGAGATAGCATCACTATCCCTGATATATTGCAGCTAGTCGGTATGGAAAGTACGCGCATTGGATGAGAAATTTGCATTATGGCAACTATAAAAGACGTCGCTAAACTCGCTGGCGTCTCTATTGCAACCGTTTCTAGAGTAATCAATCACTCACCGAAAACGGGAGAGTCAGCAAGAGCCGCAGTAAACCGCGCAATGGAAGAATTAAATTACCGTCCCGATCCTAATGCCAGAGCATTAGTTAGCCGAGTAAACGATACCATTGGATGCATGGTTTTTGATGTCGCTGACCCCTTTTTCGGCGCTATGGTAAAAGCGATTGAAATAGAGTGTCGGGCTCATCATAAACATTTACTGATCGGTAACGGTTCACACGATGCCGCCCAAGAACGTGAAACAATTGAACTTTTAATCAGTAAGCGTTGTGAAGCACTAATAATCCACAGTAAAGCGCTGAGTAATGAAGAGCTGACTGCGTATGCTGAAAAGTCCCCAGGTATGATTTTCATAAATCGATTATTGCCTGACCTTCCCTCCCGCTGTATCTGGTTAGATAACTATTACGGCAGTTACACCGTCACTCAGCATCTGATTGAACTAGGCCATAAACACATTGCTTGTGTTGCATCAAAATACGACATCGAAGACGCCTATGAGCGAATTCGTGGCTATCGGGATGCGCTGCAGGAATCAGGTCTTGATCCAGATGAAATTACCATTGAACGTGCAGAGCCTAATGAGGAAGGTGGTGAACAAGCCATTCAAGATCTACTGGGTCGTGGAATGCCGTTCACGGCAGTTGTCGCCTATAACGATGCAATGGCGACAGGGATTATTTCTGTTTTGATCGATAATGGTTTCCGCGTACCGGAAGATGTTTCCGTCGTCGGTTTTGATGATGTTATTTTTGCTCGTTTCTCACGGCCAAAATTAACCACCATGCGTTACCCTATCTCCATGATGGCAACAAAAGCTACTCAAATGGCATTACAACTGGCCACTGGCGAAGCACCGGAAACAACCGCTCAGGTTTTCCGCCCGGTATTGGTCAGACGCCAATCCTCTGCCGCAGCACCGCAAGAAACGCGTTAATCCTCATCGATAAAAATAATCCGGCTGAATATTTTCGGCCGGATTACTGATCTGCATTTTTAATTCGTTTCTGAATATTTCGCTGACAAAAAAATTCGGACTCCGCGTTGCCGGGGAGTCCGATTCATATCTAAGGGGTGAAACAAACTTATTTTTTCTTGGCGTATTTCAGCGAGTCAAGTGCAACAGCCATAATGATGATCGCGCCCTTGATGATGAACTGCCAGTAAGGGTTTACGCCGATGTAAGTCATACCATAGTTGATAACAGTGAAGATGATTACACCGGTAATTACGCCCAGTACAGTACCCACACCACCGCTGAATGACACACCGCCTACCACGCACGCTGCGATAGCATCCAACTCATACATGAAACCTAAGTTGTTAGTCGCACTACCGATACGGCCTGCTTCCAACATACCACCGAAGGCATAAAACACACCTGACAACATATAAATCAGGATCAGGTTAACAGTTACGTTAACACCAGATACTTTTGCTGCTTCTGGGTTACCACCGATAGCGAAGATGTTTTTACCGAATTTGGTTTTATTCCACAGTACCCAGATAAAGGCGGTAGCAATAGCGGCGTAAATAACCAGATAAGACAGCTTAAAGGTACCTAATTTAAAGAACCCTTGGGTGAAGCTAGAGAAACGAGGATCGAAACCAGCAATTGGTGATGCACCTGCTAAATCGTAATACAGGGAGTTCACACCGTACACGATGATCATGGTACCCAAGGTGGTAATAAATGGCGTTACATTTAATTTTGCGATGATAAAACCGTTCACAAAACCGATGAAAGCACCAATTACGCAGACAATTAGGATAACAACAGGAATTGGTACTTCGCCGATAGAAGGAAATACCTTATTAACGTTGGTCATCGCCTGCAACATGGTTGCAGCGACAATTGCCGCCAAACCAACCTGACGACCAGCAGACAAGTCAGTACCTTGCGTAACAATCAAACCTGCGACCCCTAACGCAATAATAACGCGTACAGAAGATTGGGTAAGGATGTTACTAAAGTTGTTTAAGCTTAAAAATGACGGTTCTTTAACAATGATAATCATCAATAGAATAAAAAGAACCACATAAATGCCACCATTTTTCAGGTAGTCTAAAGTTTTTGATACATTCATATTGAACATCCTCGGATCACAAATATAGAGCTGCCAAACGCATAATTTCTTGCTGATCGGTTTTTTCTGTTTCAACGATACCCGCTACACGACCATTACTCATTACCAGAATACGGTCAGTAATACCTAACAACTCCGGCATTTCAGATGAAATCATGATAATACCTTTGTCTTTTTTGGCGAGTTCTAGCATCAGTTGATATATTTCAAATTTTGCACCAACGTCGATACCACGAGTTGGTTCGTCCAGCATTAATATTTCCGGCTGAGTTAATAACCAGCGGCCAATAATAACTTTTTGCTGGTTACCACCAGAAAGTGATCCTATTGATGTCTTCTGACTTGGCGTTTTAACACGCATGGAATCGATAACCCATTGGGTATCACTTTTCATGCGTTTATTTTCTAATAAACCACCAAAGCCTTTGTATTGATCCATATTGGCAATCAGCGAATTGAATTCAATATCAAGCTGACTATAAATACCGGTTGAACGACGTTCTTCGGTAACCAATGCAAAACCATTACGGATCGCATCATGCGCATCTGTATTTTGTACTTCTTTACCATGTAATTTAATGGTGCCTGAAGCTTTATCGCGAAGACCAAAAATGGTTTCTACAATTTCAGTTCGCTTAGCACCAACTAGACCAGCAATACCGAGGATTTCGCCTTTACGCAACTGGAAAGAAACATCCTTGATGGATGGCTGATTTAATGCAGTCAGGCCTTCAACTTCAAGAATCACTTCTTTAGGTCTATTTACTTTAGGAGGAAAACGTTGGGTTAATTCACGACCGACCATCATGCCGATGATCTTGTCCATATCCAGCCCTTCCAGCGACTGAGTTGCTACCCATTGTCCATCGCGTAAGATTGTAATTTCATCACATAGCTGGAATATTTCTTCCATTTTGTGAGAGATATAAACAATGCCGCAACCACGATCTTTTAATTTTCTAATAATGGTGAACAGATGATTAACTTCTTTTTCTGTCAACGAAGAAGTTGGTTCATCCATAATTACAATTTTGGCGTTATAAGAAAATGCTTTTGCAATTTCAATCATCTGCATTTGAGAAACAGATAAAGTGCCGACTTTATCTTTCGGGTCGATATCAATACCCAATTCTTCAAATATTTTTTTAGTATCACGGTACATTTTATCATGATCGATAAACATGCCTTTTGTTGGATATCGACCCAACCACATATTATCCATCACGGAACGTTGCCTAACTTGGTTTAATTCCTGATGCACCATTGAAACACCATTATCTAATGCTTCCTTGGCTGAATGGAAATTAATTTCTTTACCTTGAAAAATGATTGTTCCGGCATCTTTTTCATAAATACCAAACAAACATTTTAATAATGTTGACTTACCTGCACCATTCTCACCCATTAAGGCATGAACAGAATGCGGACGAATTTTAAGATTCACATTATCCAAGGCTTTTACACCTGGAAACTCTTTACAAATACCCGCCATTTCCAGCAGATATTCCTGAGAATGATTCACTGTGATATCAGCCATAATATTGCCACAACCATAAAGAAATAAGAGGAAGAAAACCTCCTCTTATTAGGTCTATTTTGAAGGGTTTGTTGTATTACTTGAATTGATCCATGTTCGCTTTATCAACGCCTACGTATGGTACACGAACCACTTTGTTGACGATGTTCCAGTGAGTACCTTGACCTGCTGGTTTGCCTTCTGCCAGGTTTTTGGTCAGATCAAATGTTGCTTTAGCTTGGTTGCTTGCATCGTTCAGAACAGTACCAGCCATTGAACCAGCTTTAATCATCGCTAGTGCTTCAGGCAGTGCATCTACACCGAATACTGGAATTTTAGTATTGCCGTGTGCTTTCAGTGCTTCTACAGCACCCATTGCCATACCATCATTGTTCGCGATGACCACTTCGATCTTCTCGCCATTAGGGCCAGACAACCAAGCGTCAGTTTTGTCTTTCGCCTGTGCGGTATCCCACATGGCGGTATCCATATTCAGCGCATTGGTTTTGATCTTGTGATTTTCATTCAGAGTTTTAGCAACGTAAGTGGTACGTGCTTCAGCATCAGGATGACCTGGCTCACCTTTCAGCAATACATAGTCAATCACGCCATCTTTGTTCAAATCCCACTCTGGGTGAGCTTTCCATTGTTTAGCAATGATATCGCCTTGGATGATACCGGCTTCTTTAGAGTCAGTACCTACATAATAAGCTTTGTCGTAGCTAGCCAGTGCTTCTTTAGTTGGTTCTTTGTTATAGAACACAATCGGAATGTTGTTTTCTTTCGCTTTCTCAATTACTACTGGAGCAGCGGCAGGGTCAACCAGGTTGATAGCCAGCGCTTTTACGCCTTTGGAAATCAATACATCGATCTGGTCGTTCTGTTTAGACTGGTCGTTCTGCGAATCATTCATCAGCAGTTTGACATCTTTATTTTGGACACCTTCTTTTTCGATGCCCTTACGAACTACTGACATAAAGTTGTCATCGTATTTATAAATCGTAAAGCCTAACAGAGTTTCAGCTTGAGCTGCGGCACCAATAGTCAGGCCGGCTACAATTACAGCTATTTTAGAGAACTTATTCATTCGGTTTTTCTCCAGTCTTTATTTTTTTGCTGCAAAGCACTTTTTACGGAAATACCCAACAACAGTTTTGTCATCGAGTGTGTTCGCCAATAACATTACTCAGTTTCTTGTTAGTCTTTTGTGATCTTCCCAGCAATATGAAATCGTTTACATCAACTTTCTTCAATTTCGGGAATTAGGTAACACTTTTGACCATATGAGCCGCTATCTAGACTCAAGGATGGCAAATGTCATCTGCAAAACAATGAAAGCGCTTACACATTCCAGATTTACTGGTGTGAATTGTTATAATTTGGTGAATTTATCAGTGACAGAAGCCTAGTTACATTGCGTTACAATAGAATATAATTCGCAATAGATTCTCAAATGACTTCTGCAGGAAAATCAGCAAATAGCTAAGTGCTTATATTAACTGGATGTAAACGTAACCACTTATTTTGCTCATGCGATTTATTTGAGGATTACCTCTGGCTAGTTGTTACAAATTTGTTGTCCAAGGTCACACAAACCACGCTTTGAAATACACCTTTGTAAAACACTCCCTTAACATAGGGAATAGAATAAGTGTATGCTGCATAAGGCTTAATTGTTTTTCTTCACGATTTTGACATTCTGTCTGGCTAGTATTGTTGTGATTAACTAGGCTGAAATGGAGCTCGTGTGGATAACAGCACCTGCCTTCAGATCCAAGATGTGCAGAGCCAGCGACCCCGCCATTATTATGATGACCCGGCTGCCCGACTCGTTCATATTGTAAATTCTGCGACAGGTCGTCTTCTCACTACACATCATTACAGATAATTAAAGCTACAGAGTGGTTGTTAACAGAGGTGGCATATGGCTGGTTTGGCTCATAACGGCTCGTTTTTATTTTATGTTTTAGCTGCAATAGGCCTATGCAGCATTATGATTGGTCTGGCGGCGTTTCTGGGCGGCAGAGCTCAGGGACGAAGCAAAAATACCCCTTTTGAATCCGGTGTCGATTCCGTCGGCACTGCTCGTCTGCGTTTTTCTGCAAAGTTTTATCTGATCGCGATGTTCTTTGTGATCTTCGATGTAGAAGCGCTTTTCCTGTTCGCATGGTCCGTTTCGGTACGTGAAAGTGGTTGGGTTGGCTTTGTCGAGGCAGCCACCTTCATCGTGCTGTTGCTGGTTGGGCTAGTCTATTTGTGGCGCATTGGCGCGCTCGACTGGGCACCACAACGCCAACCAACACCATCTAACAATACTGACCAATCCAAGTAACTGCGAGGCTTGTCATGAAGTACACCCTGACCAGAATCGATCCGAATGCACCGATCGAGCGTTATCCGGCTGAAAAGAAACAGACGGTGAATGATCCCTTGCAGGAAGTTGGCCGCGGCATTTTGCTCGGCAAATTGGAAAACGTGCTGAATTCAACAGTGAACTGGGGCCGGAAGAACTCGCTCTGGCCTTATAACTTCGGTATTTCCTGTTGTTATGTAGAAATGACAACCGCATTTACCGCGGTACACGACGTTGCTCGCTTTGGGGCAGAAGTTATTCGAGCATCACCCCGTCAGGCCGATTTTATGGTTATTGCCGGCACACCATTCATTAAGATGGCACCGGTTATCCAGCGTTTATATGAGCAGTTACTGGAACCAAAATGGGTGATCAGTATGGGCGCTTGCGCCAACTCAGGTGGCATGTATGACATTTATTCTGTCGTACAAGGGGTCGATAAATTCCTACCTGTTGATGTTTATATTCCTGGCTGCCCGCCTCGCCCAGAAGCATTCCTGCAAGCGTTAATGTTGCTGCAAAAATCGATTGGTGAAGAACGTCGTCCGCTGTCATGGGTCGTTGGTGATCAAGGCGTTTATCGCGCACAAATGCCTTGCGAAAAAGAACGTCTACGCGAAGAACGGATCGCGGTGACGAATTTGCCAACTCCGGATAAGTTGTAAGGGCCATATCATGATCAAGCTGACACAACAATTTCCGACCAACCCAGAAATGCAGTTATGGCAAACGCGCGATCTGCACGATGCGCCTGTCGTACAAGAGCTATTGCACCGGTTTCCGCATGATATTTTGCATGTGCAAAATACCCGAATGGGCATTCCGGTGGTTTGGATCAAACGCGAAACATTGCTAAACGCCATTCGTTATCTCCACCATGTGCCCAAACCATTCGTGATGTTGTATGACTTACATGCCACTGATGAGCGTTTGCGTACGCACCGTCATGGGCTGCCGACCTCTGAATTCACCATGTTCTATCATCTTCTGTCGATAGAACGAAACAGCGATGTGATCTTGAAAATACCGCTGATGGAAGCAGATCTGAAAATGCCATCCATCATTGGCGAATTTCCGAATGCCAACTGGTATGAGCGGGAAGTTTGGGACATGTTCGGTGTGCATTTTGACGGACACCCTCATCTGACGCGTATTCTGATGCCAAAAAACTGGAAAGGGCATCCGTTGCGTAAGGAATATCCAGCCCGCGCGACTGAATTTGAACCGTTCATGCTGGATGAAATGCGTCAGGATGAAGCACAAGAGCAGTTGTTATTTAAGCCTGAAGAATGGGGTATGAAACGCGGCACCAGCAGCGAAGATTACATGTTCCTGAACTTAGGCCCGAACCACCCGTCTGCGCACGGTGCGTTCCGCTTAGTTCTGCAATTAGACGGCGAAGAGATCCTCGATTGTGTACCGGACATTGGTTATCACCATCGTGGCGCGGAAAAGATGGGCGAACGCCAATCCTGGCATAGCTACATTCCTTACACCGACCGGGTGGAATACCTCGGTGGTGTCATGAATAACCTGCCTTACGTGCTGTCAGTGGAAAAACTGGCCGGCATCGAAGTGCCAGAACGGGTCAAATACATCCGCATCATGATGTCGGAATTATTCCGTATTAATAGCCATCTGCTGTTTTTGGGCACCTATATTCAAGACGTCGGTGCGATGACACCGGTGTTTTATGCCTTCACCGACCGGCAGAAAATTTACAATATTATCGAAGCGGTAACCGGTGCACGTATGCATCCGTCCTGGTTCCGTATCGGTGGGGTTGCACACGATCTGCCAGAAGGCTGGCAACGTCTGGTGAAAGAAAACCTGCTGGACTGGCTGCCAAATCGCCTGAATGAATACGTAAAAGCAGCCTTAAAGAACAGTGTATTGATGGGGCGTGCCATCGGTGTTGCTGCCTACAATACAGAGCAAGCACTCAGTTGGGGTGTGACCGGTGCCGGGCTACGCGCTACCGGTTTGAACTTCGACTTACGTAAATGGCGCCCTTATTCCGGTTATGAAAACTTTGATTTTGACGTGCCTGTAGGTCAAAACGGCGATGCGTATGATCGTGCCATGGTGCGTGTAGAAGAAATTCGCCAGAGCATGCGTATCATTGAGCAGTGTATGCACAACATGCCAGCCGGGCCTTTCAAAGCCAATCATCCGTTGACAACACCGCCACCAAAAGAACGCACGTTGCAGGATATTGAAACCCTGATCAATCACTTCCTGCAAGTTTCCTGGGGGCCGATTATGCCGGCACAGGAATCATTCCAGATGATTGAAGCAACCAAAGGTGCCAACAGTTATTACCTGACCAGTGATGGCAGCACCATGAGCTACCGCACACGGATCCGGACACCAAGTTTCCCGCATTTACAGCAGATCCCTTCGGTGATCCGCGGACAACTGGTGTCAGATCTGATTGTGTATCTGGGTAGTATCGATTTCGTTATGTCAGATGTGGATCGCTAATTATGAGTCATCAATGCCAATGTCAAAATGAGCCGTTTGCGCTATCAGCGTCAGAACTTGCGGCGATCCAGCACGAGATGCATCACTATGAAGATCCGCGTGCTGCCACTATCGAAGCACTGAAACTGGTGCAAAAGGAACGTGGTTGGGTGCCTGATGGTGCGATCTATGCGATTGCTGATGTCTTGGGTATTCCGGCATCCGATGTGGAAGGTGTTGCCACTTTTTACAGCCAAATCTTCCGTCGTCCGGTTGGGCGGCATGTCATTCGTTATTGCGACAGCGTGGTTTGCTTTATCAATGGTTATCAGACCATTCAACAAGCGCTGGAAGAAAAACTCAGTATCAAGCCGGGCCAGACCACGGCTGACGAGCGTTTTACCTTGCTACCTGTCTGTTGCCTTGGCAACTGCGATAAAGGGCCCAGCATGATGATTGATGATGATACTCACAGTCATCTGAGCGTGGATAAACTGGACGAACTGCTGGAGCAATATCCATGATCCGAACTGCTGAAACTCATCCCCTCACCTGGCGGTTGCGTGTCGATCAGCAGCCAGTCTGGTTTGATGAATATCGCGCCAAACAAGGTTATGTCGGTGCGGAAAAAGCGCTGGCCATGGCGCCGACTGCCGTAACCGATCAAGTTAAAGCAGCCGGTTTACGTGGTCGTGGTGGTGCCGGTTTTCCGACTGGCGTGAAGTGGAGCCTGGTGCCCATGGATCCGCAATTCGACAAGAAATACATTCTTTGTAATGCCGATGAAATGGAGCCTGGTACTTACAAAGATCGTCTGTTGATGGAACAACTGCCCCATCAACTGATCGAAGGCATGCTGATTGGTGCTTATGCACTGAAAGCCTACCGTGGTTACATCTTCCTGCGCGGCGAATACATCGAAGCGGCACAGCGTCTGCGTCAGGCCATTGAAGAAGCCACCAAAGCGGGCTTCTTAGGTAAAAACATTCTGGGCACTGGCTTTAATTTTGAGTTGTTTGTGCACACCGGTGCTGGTCGTTATATCTGTGGTGAAGAAACTGCATTGATCAACTCGCTGGAAGGTCGTCGTGCTAACCCTCGCGCCAAACCTCCATTCCCTGCTCTGGCAGGCGCCTGGGGTAAACCGACTTGCGTAAATAACGTGGAAACACTGAACAACATTCCGTCCATCATGCAAAACGGGGTGGATTGGTATCGCGGCATTTCTGCCGGTAAGAGTAATGACACTGGCACCAAACTGATGGGTTTCTCCGGTCGGGTAAAAAATCCGGGCTTATGGGAACTACCGTTTGGCACAACCGCCCGTGAAGTTCTGGAAGATTACGCCGGTGGAATGCGGGATGGTTTGACCTTAAAGGCTTGGCAGCCTGGTGGCGCCGGTACCGATTTTCTGACCGAACAACATCTTGATCTGCCGATGGATTTTGACTCCATTGGTAAAGCTGGCAGCCGTCTGGGCACTGCACTGGCCATGGCCGTTGATAACGAAATCAACATGGTGTCACTGACGCTGAATCTGGAAAAATTCTTTGCGCGTGAATCCTGCGGTTGGTGTACACCGTGCCGTGAAGGATTGCCATGGAGTGTGAAAATTCTGCAGGCACTTGAGAAAGGTGAAGGTCAGCGCGGCGATATTGAAACGCTGGAACAGCTGTGTCGCCAACTGGGCCCGGGAAAAACCTTTTGTGCTCATGCACCGGGCGCCGTCGAACCACTGCAAAGTGCGATCAAATATTTCAGATCTGAATTTGAAGCGGGTATCACCACCGAACCTATGTTGGCAACGCCGATCCCAACCGGAATACAGCCAAATTTGCTGAACCAACGCTGGTGATTGCCTGTCCGGTGAGTGACTCGCCGGACGTACAGAAAAGGAAGTAATGTTGCTATGGCCACAATTCATGTAGACGGCAAAGAATATGAAGTAAACGGTTCCGATAACCTGCTCGAGGCATGTCTGTCTCTGGGGTTAGACGTACCGTATTTCTGCTGGCACCCGGCGTTGGGTAGCGTGGGTGCTTGCCGACAATGCGCAGTAAAACAATATTCCGGCCCCGATGACAAACGCGGGCGTCTGGTGATGTCATGTATGGCACCAGCCAGTGATGGCACCTATATCTCGATTGAAGACGAAGAAGCAGTCGAATTTCGGAAAAGCGTCAATGAATGGATGATGCTGAATCACCCGCACGACTGCCCGGTGTGTGAAGAAGGCGGTGCCTGTCATTTACAAGATATGACGGTAATGACCGGACACAACACCCGTCGTTACCGTTTCACTAAACGCACGCATGAAAATCAGGATCTCGGCCCGTTTATTTCGCATGAAATGAACCGTTGTATCGCCTGTTACCGCTGTGTGCGTTATTACAAAGATTACGCTGATGGCCCGGATCTGGGTGTCTATGGTGCACACGACAATGTCTATTTTGGCCGCGTTGAATCCGGCACACTGGAAAGCGAATTTTCCGGCAACTTAGTCGATATTTGCCCAACCGGTGTTTTTACCGATAAAACTCAATCTGCTCACTTTAACCGTAAGTGGGATATGCAGTACGCACCAAGCATCTGCCACGGTTGTAGCTTAGGTTGCAACATCAGCCCCGGCGAACGTTATGGTGAACTGCGTCGTATCGAAAACCGCTATCACGGTGGCATTAACCACTACTTCCTGTGTGATCGCGGTCGTTTTGGTTACGGTTACGTCAATCTGCCAGAACGCCCATACAAAGCCTATCATCGTCATGAAAATCAGTTATTTGAACTCAGCACCACGGAAGCCGCTGAGAAAGTAGCTGATGCATTACGTCGTACCAAACGTATCGCCGGCATAGGCTCACCGCGCGCCAGTATCGAAAGTAACTTTGCCTTACGTGAACTGGTTGGTGAAGAGCATTACTCCAGCGGTGTTGCCGAGAAAGAATGGCAATGTCTGCAAAAAATGACCGAGTTACTGCGCCATAGCGGTGTGAATACGCCTACGCTGCGTGAAATTGAAACCTGTGATGCAATTTTTGTGTTAGGCGAAGATTTAACTCAGACTGCAGCGCGCATGGCATTGGCCGTTCGTCAGGCGGTAAAAGGAAAAGCACGCCAGAAAGCGACCGAGTTAAAAGTAGATGTCTGGCAGATCGCTGCCATCCAGAATATCGGCCAAAATGATCGCTTCCCACTCTATCTGACCAGCTTAGACAGCACGCGTCTGGATGATGTGGCTTGTGTGCATTACCACGCGGCATATGTTGATCAAGCACGTCTCGGTTTTGCCGTCGCACATTTACTGGATAATAAAGCGCCCGCCGTACCGGATGCGGATGACACATTGATGTCAGTTGCTCGCCAGATTGCCGATGGTTTGTCGAAAGCAAAACATCCATTGATTATCAGCGGTACCACCAGCGAAACACCAGCCTTGCTGGATGCCGCAGCCAATATTGTCAGTGCATTACGCCAGCAAAACCCGGATGTCAGTTTGTCACTGGTGGCAGCTGAAGCTAATAGTGTCGGCAGCGCCCTGTTAGGCGGCAAAACATTAGAGCAAATGCTGACTGCGGTGGAAGAAGGCCATATCGATACACTGATTGTGATGGAAAATGACCTGTTCCGTCGCGCGCCTGCTTCACGCGTTAAAGCTGCGTTGAAAAAAGTGCAACAACTGATCGTACTCGACCACCAGCAAACCGAGCTGCTAGCTGCGGCAGATTGGGTATTACCCGCCGGCACGTTTGCAGAAGCTGATGGCACATTGATCAATAATGAAGGCCGTGCGCAACGCTTCTTCCAGGTGTTTGATCCGGCATATTACGATAATACCCGCTCCGTCAAAGAAAGCTGGCACTGGTTACATGCGCTGAATAGCCTGTTGGTGCATCGTCGGATGGATTGGGGTGTCATGGATGAACTCATTAACCGTTGTGTGGAAGCTGTTCCAACACTGCGCGCCATGGTTGATGCAGCTCCGAATGCAAAATTCCGTATCAAAGGGTTAAAACTCGCTCGTTCACCACACCGTTATAGTGGCCGAACCTCTATGCGCGCGGATATTGATGTCAGTGAACCGCAAGCAACGCAAGACAGTGATTCCGCATTTACCTTCTCCATGGAAGGTTACAGCGGCAGTCGCGAAGCCTTCCAGCAAGTGCCTTTTGCATGGGCGCCAGGTTGGAACTCACCGTCTGCATGGAATAAATTCCAGGATGAAGTCGGTGGTCACTTACGGGCTGGTGATCCGGGTACACATCTATTTGACAGCGGGCTTTCTGCCGCCACACCGTATTGTACTGATATTCCCGCTGCTTACGTTCCTACCAGTGCACCACAGGCCGTTGCTTACTGGCAATTATTCGGTAGTGATGAGCTGACACAACGTTCTGATGTTATTCAGCAACGTATGTCTGCACCAACGTTATATCTCAGTGAAGATGATGCAGCCCGTCTGCAATTAAAAGATGGCTGTCAGGTCAGTTTCGTCTGGGATAACCAGCGTTTTGAGCTGCCACTGAAAGTCAGTCACCATTTAGCCGATGGTCTGGTGGGTCTGCCACTGGGTATCGCGCCATTCACTCCAGCCATGCTGGCAACAACGATTGAATCATTGCAGGAGGTCAGAACATGACAATATCTGCAGAGTTTCTCGATCTGCTCATAGCAGTCGGAAAAGCCCTGATAGTGCTGCTGGTGGTGGTCGGTTTAGGCTCATTTATGAGTTTTATCGAACGCCGCTTGCTTGGCCTTTGGCAAGATCGTTATGGCCCGAACCGGGTTGGCCCATTTGGTATATTCCAGCTCGTTGCCGACATGATCAAAATGTTCTTCAAAGAGGATTGGATCCCGCCATTTGCAGACCGTTTGATCTTTGTTCTGGCGCCGATGATTGCGTTCTGTTCATTCCTGATCGCCTTTGCGATTGTGCCGGTCACACCGACCTGGGGTGTTGCAGATCTCAATATCGGGATCTTGTTTTTCTTTTGTATGGCAGGTCTGGCGGTGTATGCGGTGCTGTTTGCTGGTTGGTCGAGTAATAACAAATACTCGCTACTCGGTAGTCTGCGCGCCTCAGCACAAACACTGAGTTATGAAGTGTTTCTGGGGCTGTCACTGATGGGGATCGTCGCGCAAACCGGTTCGTTCAACATGCGCGATATCGTCGAAGCACAGAGTCATGTCTGGAACATTATTCCGCAATTCTTTGGTTTTGTGACTTTCGCTTTTGCGGGTGTAGCGGTAACGCATCGTCATCCATTTGACCAACCGGAAGCGGAACAAGAATTGGCCGATGGTTATCAC
Organism: uncultured Tolumonas sp.; assembly: GCF_963556105.2. Lineage (NCBI taxonomy): Bacteria > Pseudomonadati > Pseudomonadota > Gammaproteobacteria > Aeromonadales > Aeromonadaceae > Tolumonas > uncultured Tolumonas sp. The sequence continues at coordinate 661,114 of NZ_OY829944.1, read as the reverse complement.
ATCGAATATGCCGGGATGAAATGGGGTTTGTTCTTCGTGGGTGAATATATCGGCATTGTGCTGATTTCCGCCCTGCTAGTAACCCTGTTTTTCGGCGGCTGGCATGGCCCTTGGTTGCCACCAATCGTCTGGTTTGCCCTGAAAACCGGCTTTTTCATGATGTTATTTATTTTGTTGAGAGCATCGCTACCACGCCCGCGTTATGACCAGGTAATGTCATTCGGCTGGAAAATTTGCCTGCCACTAACGCTGCTGAATTTGTTGGTAACAGGTGCCATGGTGTTGTTGGCGCAGTGAGGAAAAGACCGTGAAAATAAAACATATAGTAAATGGAGTCGGAACTCAGCTACGCAGTCTGGCCATGGTGTTCTCACATGCCTTCCGCCCGCGTGACACGCTTTGTTATCCCGAGGAAAAGGTACCTTTAGCACCGCGCTATCGTGGCCGTATCGTGCTGACCCGCGACCCTGATGGGGATGAACGTTGTGTGGCCTGTAACTTGTGTGCAGTTGCCTGCCCCGTCAGTTGTATTTCATTACAGAAAGCTGAACGGGTTGATGGACGTTGGTATCCGGAATTTTTCCGTATCAACTTCTCGCGCTGCATCTTTTGTGGCCTCTGTGAAGAAGCGTGCCCAACTACGGCGATTCAGCTTACCCCTGATTTTGAAATGGGCGAATTCCGTCGTCAGGATATGGTGTATGAAAAAGAAGATTTGTTGATCAGCGGCCCCGGTAAATATCCGGATTATAACTTCTACCGTGTCAGTGGTATGGCTATTGATGGCAAGCCGAAAGGCAGTGCTCAGAAAGAAGCTGCACCCATTGATGTGAAGAGCATTCTGCCTTAAGGAGCCGCTTGATATGGAACTCGCGTTTTATGGATCGTCGGTAGTCGCCATATTGGCTACCCTCGGGGTCATCACCGGAACCAATCCGATGCATGCCCTGTTATATCTGATCGTGTCGCTGATTGCGGTCGGCATGATTTTCTTCAGCCTCGGTGCCAGTTTTGTTGGTGCTATGCAAATCATCGTTTATGCCGGTGCCATCATGGTGCTGTTTGTGTTCGTGGTGATGATGCTGAACTTAGGCACCGCGCAAGAACAAGAGCGGCAATGGATGAAACCCATGACCTGGGTTGGCCCGCTGCTGTTAAGTGCTGGCCAGATGGCGGTATTTTATCTGGCATTACACGGTATCGAAGGCACCATTCTCGGTGAACCAATTACCGCCAAGCAGGTCGGTGTTGGTTTATACGGCCCGTATGTACTGGCGGTAGAACTGGCGTCTTTGTTACTGCTGGCAGGTCTGGTTGCCGCTTATCACTTAGGTCGTGAAACCCGCCGTGGAGACATTATCTCCACCCGTAACGAGGAGGATGACGCATGAATGGCATTCCCTTTGAGCATGGGCTGATTGTCGCAGCCATCCTGTTTTCGCTCGGTTTATGCGGTTTGTTACTCCGTCGCAATCTGCTGTTTATTCTGATGAGCATCGAAGTATTGATGAACGCCTCTGCGGTGGCCTTTGTGGTCGCAGGTAGTCGTTACGGTCAGGTAGACGGACAAATCATGTACATTCTGGTCATCAGCCTTGCGGCCGCCGAAGCCAGTATTGGTCTGGCGCTGTTGATGAGAATGTACCGTCGTCACCACACGCTGAATGTCGATGCGGTTAAGGAGATGCGCGGATGAATCTGTTATTCCTGACTTGTCTGTTCCCGTTTGTCGGTTTTCTGATCCTCGCGTTTTCTGCGGGTCGTCTGAGTGAAAATCGTGCGGCGTTGGTGGGTGTCGGTAGTATCGGGCTTTCCGCACTGACCACCCTCGTTGTCGGCATGCAATTCCTGCAACAAGCGACTGCAGGCGCGATTTACAACCAGACGCTTTGGCAATGGATCAACACCGCAACCCTGAAAGTAGGCTTAGTGCTGCATCTCGATGGTTTGTCACTGACCATGTTGGGTGTGGTTACCGGCGTTGGTTTCCTGATCCACCTGTTTGCATCGTGGTATATGCGCGGTGAAGAGGGTTACTCACGCTTCTTTGCTTACACCAATCTGTTCATCACCAGCATGCTGTTTTTGGTGCTGGCCGATAACCTGATGTTTGTCTATCTCGGTTGGGAAGGTGTAGGTCTGTGCAGTTACTTGCTGATCGGTTTTTATTATAAAGATCGCAATAACATTGCCGCGGCCATGAAAGCGTTTATCGTTACCCGTGTCGGTGACGTATTCCTCGCGATCGGTTTGTTTGTGCTTTACCGTGAATTTGGCACCTTAAACATCGCAGATGTATTAGCGCTGGCACCGCAAAAATTTGCTTCCGGTGATTCGATCCTGGAATTTGCCACGCTGATGTTACTCGGTGGTGCTGTCGGTAAATCAGCCCAGTTGCCATTACAAACTTGGTTGGCCGATGCGATGGCAGGCCCAACGCCGGTCTCTGCACTGATCCACGCGGCGACCATGGTGACAGCGGGTGTCTATCTGATTGCACGTACACATGGCTTGTTCCTGCTGGCACCGGATGTTTTACATTTGGTCGGCATTGTTGGTGCAATCACGTTGATACTGTCTGGTTTCGCCGCTCTGGTGCAGACCGATATCAAGCGTATTCTGGCTTACTCCACCATGAGTCAGATCGGGTACATGTTCCTCGCGTTAGGCGTGGGTGCCTGGGGTGGTGCAATATTCCACCTGATGACACATGCGTTTTTTAAAGCGTTGCTGTTCCTCTCGGCCGGCTCAGTAATTATTGCCTGCCATCATGAGCAAAACATTTTCAAAATGGGTGGGTTACGTAAATCTATTCCACTGGTGTATGCCGCGTTTTTGATTGGTGGTTCGGCACTGGCTGCCCTGCCCTTCGTTACCGCCGGTTTCTTCAGTAAAGACGAGATCTTGTTTGCCGCTTATCAGGGTGGTTATTCCGGTCTGTTATTGTCGGGTTTGGTGGGGGCATTTCTGACTTCACTGTATACCTTCCGTCTGATTTTTATCGTGTTCCACGGTGAAAGTAAACTGCAGGCACATCCGGGACATGGCCTCAGCCACCATTTACCGCTGTTGGTATTAATGCTGCTGTCTACCTTTGTCGGCGCGTTGATCACGCCGCCGCTGGCGAGTGTGTTCCCTGCGGTCAATGAAAGCCATGATGGAAAATTACTGATTGAATTGCTCTCAGCAACGATCGCCATCGCCGGTATTGCACTGTCGGCATTCTTGTTCCTGGGTGAGCGTAAACTGGTGAGTCAACTGGCTAATTCATCTATCGGCAAACCGCTAAGCGGGCTGTGGTTCAATGCCTGGGGTTTTGACTGGCTATATCATCACTTGTTTGTGATGCCATATCGGGCAATCGCACAACTGTTACAACGTGATCCGTTAGACCGAATGATAGCGCTTTGTGCTCTGGTTGTTGGTGCACTGAATCGTCTGAGTGTGCAAATGGTAACCGGAAATCTGCGCTGGTATGCCGCCAGCATGAGTCTGGGTGCGCTGGTCGTGTTGACTTTGTTGTTGGTGTACTAGGAGGCCTGTCGTGAGTTTACTCTGGTTAATATTGTTACCGTTTATTGGCGGCTTCCTCTGCTGGTTAGTTGAATTCACCCACAAAGGAACCAACATTCCACGCTGGATTGCACTGGTGACCATGTCACTGCAACTGCTGTTATCGCTCAGTTTGTGGCAATCGCATGATTTTTCATTAGTGCTGCCCGGCCAAGGCAACTGGACGCTCGATTACCAACTGCCGTGGATCCCCCGCTTTGGTATTTCCGTTCATTTAGCCATGGATGGGATTTCCCTGCTGATGGTGTCACTGACCGGTTTGCTGGGTATTTTGGCGGTCGTCTGCTCTTGGAATGAAATTCAGGATCGTGTCGGTTTCTTCCACCTGAACCTGTTGTGGATCTTAGGTGGTGTGATTGGCGTGTTCTTGTCTCTGGATCTGTTCCTGTTTTTCTTCTTCTGGGAAATGATGCTGGTGCCGATGTACTTCCTGATCGCCCTGTGGGGACACAGTGGTTCTGATGGTCGTACCCGTATTTACGCGGCAACTAAATTTTTCCTGTACACCCAGGCTAGTGGCTTGCTGATGCTGCTCTCTATTCTGGCATTAGTCTTTATCCACTATCGGGCAACTGGCGTGTTCTCTTTCGACTACACGCAACTGCTGAACACCCGCATGGCGCCGGAAGTGGAATTTATGCTGATGCTGGGTTTCTTCATCGCCTTTGCAGTGAAGATGCCACTAGTACCGTTGCATGGCTGGTTACCTGACGCACACAGTCAGGCGCCAACAGCGGGTTCTGTTGACTTAGCCGGGATCTTGCTGAAAACCGCTGCCTACGGGTTGTTACGTTTCGGTATTCCGCTATTCCCACATGCCTCAGCTGATTTTGCCCCCATTGCTATGACACTGGGTTTAATTGGTATCATTTATGGTGCTGTATTGGCGTTTAGCCAAACGGATATCAAACGCCTGGTCGCTTACACCAGCGTCTCGCATATGGGATTTGTGGTTATCGCGCTGTATGCCGGCACTGCAACCGCCATTCAGGGTGCGGTGGTACAAATGGTGGCACATGGCTTATCAGCGGCTGGCTTATTCATCATGTGCGGACAATTGTATGAACGCCTGCACACCCGTGACCTACGTGAAATGGGTGGCTTATGGCATCGTCTGCGCTATCTGCCGGGCATCATGTTGTTTTTCTCGGTCGCATCACTGGGCTTACCGGGCACCGGTAATTTTGTCGGTGAATTCATGATCTTGTTAGGCAGTTTCCCATCGGTACCAACGATTGTCATTGTAGCGACCATTGGTTTGGTGCTGGCATCCGTCTATTCCTTGGTGATGCTACAACGTGCTTGTTTTGGACAAGGTAAAGTAAATACCCCACTCCGCGGTTTAAATCTGCGTGAATTTGGTATTTTGCTGTTGTTAGTTGCCTTGCTGGTTGGCCTTGGCGTTTATCCACAGCCCGTGCTGGATGTCAGTGGCATGACGGGAACACTGTTACAACCTGACAGTGCACTTGCCGTTACCGGTCAGCCTTAGGAGATATGTATGTTTAACTTTGCACAATTGATTGCTGAACTACCGCTGCTGCTGACGGCACTAACAGCCATCGCCGTTATGCTGTCAATTGCCTGGCAGCGTAACCATCGTCAGGTTTTCCTGATTACCGTGATTGGGTTAAATGCGGCGTTAGTCAGCCTATTTTTCGCAAACCACTCAACACCAGCGACTGTAACGCAACTGTTGATTGTTGACTCTTATTCGTTGTTTTATACCGCATTGATCATTATTGGCTCACTGGCGACGGTAACACTGGCACGGGCCTGGTTGAAAAAATTCCCCGATAACCGGGAAGAGTTTTATCTATTGCTGTTGTTGGCATCCAGCGGTGCTATCGTTATGGCGCAAGCACATCATCTGGCTGCGCTGTTTATCGGTATCGAATTGATGTCGCTGCCACTATTTGGTCTGGTCGGTTACGCGTTCCGCCAGCGCCGTTCACTGGAAGCTGCGGTTAAATACATGGTGTTATCAGCCAGTGCAACCGCATTCCTGCTGTTCGGTATTGCCCTGATTTACGCACAATGCGGCAGTCTGGACATTACCACAATCGGCGCACAGCTATCCAAATTACCTTCCACCGAAACGGCCCACGTCACCTTGCTGATCGTTGGTTTGGGTATGATGGTAATTGGCTTTGGTTTTAAATTATCACTGGTGCCATTCCATCTATGGACTCCCGATGTCTACCAAGGCGCACCGGCTCCGGTGACCACCTATCTGGCTACTGTCAGTAAGATTGCCGTCTTTGCCGTGTTACTGCGTTTGTTCTATACCATTCCAGCGACTGATTCGTTCTTCTATCAGCTGTTGGGTGGTCTGGCGTTCGTTTCGATAGTCATTGGTAACTTACTGGCCCTGCTGCAAAGTAACCTGAAACGTCTGTTGGGTTTTTCATCCACCGCGCATTTCGGTTACTTGCTGGTTGCTCTGATTGCCTGCCGTCTTGGTACATTATCGTTCGAAGCCGTAGCGCTCTATCTGGTGATGTATCTGCTCACATCCGTTGGCAGTTTTGGGGTGGTGAGTCTGATGTCGAGCCCATACCAAGACAAAGATGCCGAAGATCTACCTGCTTATCGTGGTCTGTTTTGGCGTCGCCCGGTGTTAACAGCCGCGATGACGGTGATGTTCCTGTCACTGGCCGGTATTCCAATGACCTTAGGTTTTATCGGTAAGTTTTATATTCTGGCCGTTGGTATCCAGTTCCACTTCTGGTGGCTGACAGGTGCTGTGGTATTCGGTAGCGCTGTCGGGCTTTATTACTATCTGCGTGTGATCAGTATTCTGTATCTGCGTACCCCCGGCATGCCATCACGCGATGCCAGCAACGACTGGGCACTCACGACCGGTGGTTTTATGGTGCTGCTGTCCGCCATTTTGGTGGTCGCACTAGGTATCTACCCGCAACCGCTGCTCGACCTGTTGCCACTCGCTCAACTCGCCACACCGTAACCTTATCTCCGGCACATTTCCTGTGAAGTGTGCCGGTATTTCATGCATCTTTGCTACCTGATTGATCTTAAATTGGTACTATAAATACCACTTGAATCAAGCTATTGTCTGAAAAGCAGACCTTTGCCATGCGAAGGAGTTACCGTGTTATATAAAAATATTGCTAAAAAGCTGCGGTTTCGCATCAATTCCGATGAATTTGCCATTGGCGATGTCTTGCCTACTGAACGACAACTGATGGAAGAATATCAAGCCAGTCGGGTGTCGATCCGCAAAGCCATTGATGAATTAGTTGCCATTGATCTGATTGAGAAAAAGCAGGGCAGCGGCACATACATCAAGCAAAAAGAAGTCGTGCATCTGATGGATCAACTGCGTAGTGGTTTGGAAAGTTCGCAGGAAATAGGACAAACCATCACCAGTGATGTTTTGGAATTCGCTATTGTGTATCCCGATGATGAAATTGCTAACCGCTTAAAAATGAAGACAACTGATCGTGTTTATTACACCAAGCGTCTGCGAAAAGTGAATGACCGCCCACAGATCATCGAAGAAAGTTTTATGCCGGTGAACTTATTTCCCGAGCTGACTATCCGCACCTTAGAACGCTCAAAATTCGAATACATTGAGAAAACCCTTGGTTTGGTTATCGAAGGTAGTTATCAGGAATTTTCTCCGCTAATCCCTGATAAAGAAGAAGAAAGGTTACTGAATCTGCAAGGCCGTGAACCGGTACTGCAAATCACTTCGCTCTCTAATTTCCAAGATGGCACGATTTTCGACTATAGCATCATGAAATTTAAGGCCAGCGAATATCTACATGCCATGTATATCCGTAGGGAAACACAAGGGCCGATCTTGTCACAGAAACAAGGGGTAACCACAGAACGCGAGACCATTCTGAAGTCGTCGGCCGAAGAAACACTTAAGTTTTATCCCGTACAATAGCGCTCACCTACTGTTAAAGGAAACAAAGAAGATGAACAACTTTAGTTTTCGTAACCCAACCAGAATTCATTTTGGCAAAGGCCAAATCGCTAAAATCAAAGAGGAAATCCCGGCAGATGCTCGCGTGCTGATCACCTATGGCGGTGGCAGCATCAAAAAAAATGGTGTTTTAGCGCAAGTCCATGCGGTCTTAGAAAACATCACTTTTTTTGAGTTTGGTGGCATCGAACCTAATCCGCATTTTGAAACCTTGATGAACGCCGTTGAGCTGGTAAAACAAGAAAAAATTACCTATCTGCTGGCGGTTGGTGGCGGTTCAGTGGTGGATGGCACTAAATTTATTGCCGGAGCCGCCTTATATGATGGCGATCCGCTGGAAATGGTCTATACCCGTGCGGCAAAAGTTAAAGCCGCACTACCGCTGGGCTGCATCTTAACGCTCCCAGCCACCGGCTCAGAAATGAACGGCAATGCAGTTGTTACGCGGTGGGAAACCAAAGACAAAATGGGCATGTTTTCTGAGTTAATGCGTCCGGCGTTCTCCATACTGGATCCAGAAACCACTTACAGCCTGCCCGCGCGTCAGGTTGGCAACGGTGTTGTCGATGCGATGGTGCACATTTTAGAGCAATACATGACTTACCCGGTCAACGGTAAAGTGCAGGATTATTATGCCGAAAGCCTGTTGAAGATCCTGATGGAAGATGGCCCACAAGCACTGACCGATCCGATGAACTATGATGTGCGCGCCAATATCATGTGGGCGGCAACCCAAGCACTGAATGGTACGTTGAATCTGGGCATGCCTGGTGACTGGTCAATTCACGCCATTGGTCATCAAATCACCGCGCTGTATGGTTTGGATCATGCGCAAACCTTGGCGATCGTGTTACCGGCAGTTTGGCATTACAAAAAAGCGCAGAAAAAAGCGAAATTACTGCAATATGCCGAGCACGTATTAGGCATTCAAGAAGCTAATGATGACCAGTGTGCAATGTTAGCGATAGAAAAAACCCGCGCGTTTTTTGAATCAATGGGAGTAGCAACACGCTTCTCTGCGTATGGTCTGGACGCAACCGCCATTCCCGCTATCGTTGAAAAATTAAGACAGCATGGTCGTTTAAAACTGGGTGAACACGGCGATATTACACCGGATGATGTAACACAATTACTGCAGTTAGCCCTATAAAAAATGCCACCGAATGGTGGCATGACTTAACCCAAGAACAACGCCCCTCATCTGCTGTTTCAACAGGCTTCGCCGCAGCAAAGCCTGTTGAACAGCGATTAATGCAGCTCTGGCCAGTAGTCTTTGTTAGCAGTGATCAGATCATCCAAAATCGCTTTCGCCACGCTGGCGCTTGGCACAGTTTTCGACAACGTGATGGCTTGCCACAGTTTGGCGTAAGATTTTTCCATCCATGCCTCAACCACCAGTTTTTCTACCGCAACCTGTTGATTCATTAAACCAAGCTGGAATTGTGGGATCTTGCCAATTTGCATTGGTTCTGGTCCGGTATTACCAACCAAACATGGAATTTCCACCATCGCCGTCGGGTCGAAGTTAGTGACAGAGCCTTGATTTGGCACGATCAACAGCATGCGTTCTTTGGTGTTATAAGCAATCGCTCGCGCCAAATCCACAATGTAAGACGCATGTTCATCGATATGCAAAGAAGCACCGGCGGATGAACCTTGTTCAGCAATTTTACGGCATTCACCAAACACATGTTTTTCACGACCATCCATGACTTCGTTAGCACGGGTGTATTCTTTATTAGAATGCTCCACCACATAGTCAGGGAACAGGTAATATTTCAGGTATGTATTTGGTAAGGTATTGGTATCTAATGCATAGACATCTTTTGCCTTGGCAAAGGTATCATTCCAGCTTGGCTCTACATGCTGAGAATCAATGTCTTTATGTACCACGTAACCGTGTTTCGCAACATGCTCTTTCAGCTTAGGTATCAGATCATTGCCCGCTTGGTCACGAATGTCGCTGTACCAGCCGAAGTGATTCAGACCGTAATATTTCACCGTCATTTCTTTACGTGATGCCAGACCCAGAATTTCCGCCATTCGCACTTCAATGCCCACTGGCATGTCACAGATGTTCAAGATCTTAGAGTTAGGACGCATACTACGGGTAGCTTCCGCCACGATCGCGGCAGGGTTCGAATAGTTGAGCATCCAGGCGTTCGGAGAATATTTCTCCATGTAATCGACCAACTCCAGCACACCACCGATAGAGCGCATACCGTAAGCGATACCGCCTGGGCCACAAGTTTCCTGACCCACAACACCGTATTTCAATGGGATCTTTTCATCCAATTCACGCATCGGATATTTACCAACACGAATATGCGCCATTACGAAATCCACACCGCTGAATGCTTCACGCGGATCAGTGGTATAAGAGAAGACCACTTCCGGCGCACGTTCTTTAATTAATACAGCACACGCTTTACCGATAATTTCCTGACGCGCTGCATCATTGTCATAAAATTTCAGTTCTTTAATCGGAAATTTATCCAGATTATCTAACAACATTAAAACGATACCAGGCGTAAAAGTACTACCACCACCAGCAACTAATACAGAATACTTTTTCATGTTAATCTCCAACTACGACTAATTAATTATTTAACTATTTAGAACTTAACAATTCAGCTTTAACCATTATTTAATCATTAAGCATTTTTCATCAGGTTTTCCATGCTGTCGCGAACCTGTGGCACCGATAAACCAATAATCACTTGTATTGCATCTTTATTTCTAACTACACCGTGCGCACCAATTTGACGAAAGGCTGCATCACTCATCACTTGTTTTTCATCTTTCACACTGATACGCAGGCGAGTCGCACAGTTATTTACTTCGGCAATATTTTCACTGCCACCTAATGCCTCTAATAATTGCAATGCCTGATCATCAAACTGGCTGCCTTTATTATCTTCGCTCTGAGTACCTTGACGGTTTTTATAATCCGCTTTAGTGAACAATTTAATATCTTCACTCTCAGCTTCACGACCCGGAGTTTTCACATCAAAACGGACAATCAAATATTTAAAGACAAAGAAGTAGATGACGGTAAAGACACTGCCAATCATGATTTGCATAACAACATTCATGGCATGGTTGTGGAACATCGGTAGCCAGTTCTGCACCATGATTTCCAGTAAACCGCCCCCCATGTTGCCAACGATGCCATTCATATACATCACCGCCGCCATGGTTGCCGCCAGTACGGCATGGATGGCAAATAGGAACGGCGCCACGAACAGGAAGGTAAACTCCAGTGGTTCAGTAATCCCCACCAACACCGCAGTCAGTACTGCAGGGATCAGCAAACCCGCGACTTTCTTTTTATTCTCAGGTCTTGCAGTCATGTACATCGCGCTGGCAATACCAATGGCACCAAAGATTTTCGAGTTACCATGCAAAGCAAAAGCGCCTTGTGGGAACAACTTTATCAGCGGTTCAGTGGAGTTACTAAATTCCGCGATATGTTGGATCCAGTAAGCCTGAATACCACCTTCCACAACGGCCGGGCCAAGCACGAACGGACCATAAATAAAGTGATGCAAACCGGTCGGGATCAGAATGCGTTCCAGGAAGGTGTAGATCCAGACACCCAGTGCCCCCGCATGACTCAGGAATACCTGCAGCGAAGCTATGCCGCCTTGCACTTTTGGCCATACCAGTGCAGTTAAAAATGCCAGCGGTAACATCGCAATAAAACCAATAATGGTTACAAAAGCCGTACCTTGGAAAATACCGAGATAATCCGGCAGTTTTTTATCAAAATAGCGGTTATGCACATAGGTCATAATGGCCGCAATAAAGATAGAACCGATAATACTGGTATCTAAGGTTTTAATACCGGCAATATTAGTTAAACCACTAACTCCACCAATGGGCTGATTAAAATTAACACCAAAATCAGCACCCCAGGTTGTTAATATGGCAGCAATAAAATAATTAAATGTCAGATAAGAAACTATTACCGCTAAACAAGCCCGAGCGGGTGCCGTTTTAGCTAAGCCAATTGGCAAACCAATGGCAAAAATAATGGGCATATTACGAAATACGGTCCAACTACCCTCTTGAATAATCATCCAGAGTTTAAACCAGACCGTATCAGAATTAGCAATTGACCCCACTAACTGCGGGTTGGTTAATAATATTGATATACCTGCAACGATCCCCGCGAACGGGAATAACAATACGGGGGTAAACATCGCGCCGCCGAATCGTTGTAATAATTTTAGCATTGTTGTCGCTCCTCAGTTTCCAGCCTCAGTGACGTGGATCGTCATCTCCATCGACAAGTTCTTTTTTATGTTTGTAGCGTTGAAATTTTTCATGTTGGTCATGCTGTTGTGCAGTATCAATATAGAACCAATGTAACCATAAAAAAGCGACAAAGATCACAAAGGTATCTCATTGGTATTAATAAGTGACTTTTTGGTATCTATTAAAGGAAGAAAATAGAGAAATGACAGCAAACACGCCTAAAATAGGTATTACATATTGGAGAATAAAAATACCAATTTAAGCAGAGAGGAAATATACACCAGATGGGAAATAAATAACGGCAGGAAAAATGGAGCAATCGGCGGAAAAGAACACAGGCAGGAAAACCTGCCTGTTAGCAAGATCAGATATCTGATTCTTCAATTGAAGTGGGCCAGCCCATCGCCGTCTGACGATCAGCCTCCAGCTGCAATTCCGAAGCACGCAGGTAGTGCTCATTCAACCAACCCAGCGGTAAACGTAAAATCAGCTGTTCCTCTTTCGCTTCAATACCGAATTTAGGTACGGAACCTTCGGTGCGACGCATACAAAGAATGATTGCAAAACGCAGCAGACGAGCCAGCCGGGTGGCCTGACGTAAAGAAACTGCATTCTGTTTCTCCAGCACTTCCAGTTTAAAGCCATCACGCTGGTTATAGACCAGTGCAGACAACAGCTGCTTCTGTGCTGGCGTAAACCCCGGCATATCAATGTTATCAATGATATAAGCAGCATGTTGCGGTGCTTTTTTATACTCAATACAAAGACCGAGTTCATGCAGCATCGCCGCCCAACGCAACATCGGACGCCCATACTGTTCGCTCAGATGCCACTCTTTCTGCACTTGCTGGAAAGCATACAGTGCCGCATCACGTACTCGTTCCGCCTGAATACGATCCATCTGATAACGGGTGATCAAACTGTCTGCGGCCCGCTCACGCACATCACAACTGCGGCGCTTGCCGATCATGCCGTAAATGAGCCCTTCCCGCAGTGCACCACCAGCCAGTGTCATGTTTTCGATTTGCAGCATCTCGAAGATCGCAATCAGGATCGCCAATCCAGATGGGAAAACACTGAGCCGTTCCGGCATTAAGCCTTGCAACACCAGCATATCGAGATGGCCACAGGTGATCGCTTGCGCTTTCAGCTCATACAGTTTCGCCAAAGTAACGCGTTCACTGCGCCCTTGCGCAATCATGATCTCCTGCAACGCCTGTACGGTGCCGGATGCACCCACGCAACTTAACCAGCCCAGAGCCCGATATTCTGCGGCAACTTCTTGCAGAACAACTTTAGCCGCTTCGATCGCAGCGGTAAAATTGGCTTCGTTCAGCAGGCCATCGGCAAAATAGCGTTTGATCCAAGTGACACAGCCCATATGCAAACTGTTCAGCAGCTTGGCATCGTTACTTTCACCAATCACCAGTTCGGTACTGGCACCACCGATATCGATAACCAGACGATTGCCTTCGCCACTCGATGTCCAAGAGACACCTTGGTAAATAGTACGGGCTTCATCTTCGCCGGAAATGATCTCGATTTTATGCCCTAACACCTGTTCAGCGATCTGCAGGAATGAATCCACATTCCGCGCCAGGCGCAACGTGGCGGTACCAACCACCCGGATATTCTCACGTGGTACATCCTGCAACTGTTCGGCAAACAAGCGCAGACAGTCCCAGCCCCGCGCCATCGCCTCAAGGCTCAAATTGTGTTCATTATCCAGTCCGGCAGCCAGACGCACTTTACGTTTGACCTTGGCCACCGTGCGGATGGCACCCGCCACTTCGCGCACCACCAGCATGTGAAAGCTATTCGAGCCAAGATCAATTGCAGCATATAATGGAGATTGATCCACGTGAGACATCCTGTCGTTAAGATTTATTACCCGGGCGACGACGGCCAGTTGGCTGGCGATCACGCATGTTACGATTCACTGGCAGACGATGACGGATCACGCGTTTAGGCGGCGTCACATCATCCAGCAGTGCGCTTGGATCATATTTACTCACCGGGATCGGATGATGAATATATTCCTCGATATCCGGCAAGTTAAATGCGTAGTCTTCACACGCAAAACTGATCGCATGACCACTACGGCCAGCACGGCCAGTTCGGCCAATCCGGTGCACATAATCTTCCGCATCATCCGGTAAATCATAGTTAAATACATGGCTGACATCAGGAATGTGCAGACCACGCGCAGCTACGTCTGTAGCGACCAGCGCATCGAGATGGCCGGCAGTAAAATCTTCCAAGATCTTCAAACGTTTTTTCTGTGGCACATCACCCGTCAACATGCCGACCCGATGACCATCTGCCTGCAACCAGGCATGGACATCTTCACAACCATGTTTAGTGTTGGCAAATACGATGGCTTTTTCCGGCCAATCTTCTTCCATCAACGTCAGTAACAGCAACAGCTTGTCTTCGTTCGATGGATAAAACAGCTCTTCTTTGATGCGCTGACCGGTCATTTGTTCCGGTTCGATCTGAACATGTTGAGGCTCATTCATATGCTCATAAGCCAATTCTTGTACGCGCAGCGACAGTGTGGCCGAGAACAACATATTCAAACGTTGTACTGGTGGCGGCATACGACGGAACAGGTAACGAATATCTTTGATAAAGCCCAGATCAAACATACGATCGGCTTCATCCAATACCACCACCTGAATTGCGCCCAGATCGATGATACCTTGCTTCAGATAATCGATAAGACGACCGGTGGTCCCGATCAACAGATCGACACCTTCTTGCAATACAGCCAGTTGTTTGTCGTAACCATCGCCACCGTAACCCAAGCCCATTTTAAAACCGCAGCTTTCGGCCATCGGTACAGCATCATTATAAATCTGTACGGCCAGTTCACGGGTTGGCGCCATGATCAGCACGCGTGGCTGATTTTTACGTCGCTCAGCGACGGCTGGGTGTGTCAGCAAGTAGTTAAATGTACCCGCGAGGAAGGCGATGGTTTTACCAGTACCGGTTTGTGCCTGACCTGCAATATTTTTTCCGGTCAGCAACAGCGGTATCGTTTCTGCCTGAATAGGCGTGCAATTATGAAAGCCTTTAGCTTCCAGACCAGCCAGAACTTGTGGTTCCAGCCCGAGTTCCGCGAATTTGATCTCTGTAAGATGTGTTTTGCTCATGGGCAACATGCTTATTAAATTAGGTTTGCAATAATAAACAGTATCTATTAATTAAGGTAACTGTTTGGCTTTTATTTCTTGATCCCTTTAATTTGCATCTTCGTACCCCTATATTGATACAGTAAACGAATTGCAAATGTGGAGTAAAAAATGAGCGACAAAATTGTACACGTGACCGATGCCAGTTTCGAAAGTGATGTAGTAAACGCCGCTACCCCTGTTTTAGTTGATTTTTGGGCTGAATGGTGTGGTCCATGCAAAATGATTGCCCCAATCCTAGACGAAGTAGCTGGCGAATACGCCGGTAAAGTGACTGTTGCCAAACTGAACATCGATCAGAACTCTGGTACTCCACCAAAATTTGGGATCCGCGGCATTCCAACTCTGCTGCTGTTCAAAAACGGTGCTGTCGCTGCCACTAAAGTTGGCGCACTGTCTAAGACTCAGTTGAAAGAGTTTCTGGACGCAAATATCTAATCTGCTCGACCTGAGGGGGCCTAAAGCCTCCTCAGTTTTAATAATGCCTGATTTTCATCCATTTCTCACTGCAGATAGCTAGACGCCCTGATAAATTGATGCTAATTTGATAAAACATGCTGTTCGTACCCGCTTGATGCGCTCTCTCCAGCAGCTTTATCCAGCAATTAATCCAACCATGCAATTCCCGAAATTACATCACTTCTATGAATCTAACTGAACTAAAGAATACCGCAGTCTCTGAACTGGTACATCTGGGCGAATCTATGGGCCTGGAAAATCTGGCCCGTCTGCACAAAAAAGATATCATTTTTGCCATTCTCAAAGCTCACGCGAAAAGCGGGGAAGACATCTTTGGTGATGGCGTGCTGGAAATTTTGCAGGATGGCTTTGGTTTCCTGCGTTCCGCGGATAGTTCTTATCTGGCAGGTCCGGACGATATTTATGTTTCACCAAGTCAGGTACGTCGTTTCAACTTACGTACTGGTGACACCATTTCCGGTAAAATTCGTCCGCCAAAAGAAGGCGAACGTTATTTTGCATTGCTGAAAGTTGATACCGTCAACTACGACCGCCCGGAAAATGCGCGTAATAAAATCCTGTTTGAAAACTTAACCCCACTGCATCCGACTAAACGTCTGCGTTTAGAACGTGGTAACGGTTCAACAGAAGACATTACTGCTCGTATCCTTGATTTAGCCTCACCTATCGGCAAAGGTCAGCGTGGTCTGATTGTGGCACCGCCAAAAGCCGGTAAAACCATTCTGCTGCAAAACATTGCCCAGAGTATTACCAATAATCATCCGGAATGTGAATTGATCGTACTGCTGATCGACGAACGTCCGGAAGAAGTTACTGAAATGCAACGTATGGTGAAAGGCGAAGTCGTTGCTTCGACTTTCGATGAGCCTGCGACCCGTCACGTACAAGTGGCCGAGATGGTTATCGAAAAAGCCAAACGTCTGGTGGAACACAAAAAAGACGTGGTGATCCTGCTCGACTCGATCACTCGTCTGGCGCGTGCTTACAACACCGTGATCCCATCATCCGGTAAAGTACTGACCGGTGGTGTCGATGCCAATGCCCTGCATCGTCCAAAACGCTTCTTTGGTGCTGCTCGTAACGTGGAAGAAGGTGGTTCATTGACCATCATCGCCACTGCGTTGGTTGATACCGGTTCGAAGATGGATGAAGTTATCTACGAAGAGTTCAAAGGCACCGGTAACATGGAACTGCATCTGTCTCGTAAGATCGCAGAGAAACGTGTTTACCCGGCAATTGATATCACTCGTTCTGGTACTCGTCGTGAAGAGTTGCTGACAGCGCAAGATGAACTGCAGAAAATGTGGATCCTGCGTAAATTCGTTCACCCAATGGGCGAAATCGACGCGATGGAATTCATGATCGACAAATTGTCGATGACCAAAACCAATGATGAATTCTTTGAAGCGATGAAGCGTCAACAGAAATAATCTGGGGTTATGATTAACATAAAGGGACAGCTCATGCTGTCCCTTCGTTTTTTCACCAGCTCATCATTTCCGTTTAGTCACTGCGCTCGCCAAGTTCCCAGTACGGCTGCATACCGATCCCGCGCTGACGGATCTGATCCAACTCGATCAAACGCGGTTTTAGTTCCCGTTGTAACCAGCTGTTTAATTCCTGCTGATGCGGGCAAGCCATGCAATTCGCGGCACCAAAAATCCATTCGATATGTTCCAGATCTGACAAGCGCCCCAGCATATTTAACCAAGGTAAACGAAAACCTTGCTGGCGTTCACTGTCAAACAGCGCCGCAAAACACACGCCTACCTGCAGGTTATGACGCAGCATTTCACGTAATCGCTGATAACTCTCATGATCTAAAGCGTCGCCCAGCTTGGAAAGTGACAATAATTCCTGCCAGCTATTTTCCAAAGACAAAACGGCGAGCGAATGAATCGGTTGCGTTAATCCCGGTGTATCTGGTTTTTCAACTTTATATAATGCTAACCACGCAGATAATTTTAATAATGTCTGACAATACCTCACGGATAGAAACAACCCTTGCGTCTGCTCAATGGTTGGTAATAGTTGTTCATGACGTGCAATTTCACTGGTGAGCTCATGCTGACACGGTGCATCTTTTAACATCTGTCGATATTCAAATTGCATGCGTTGTAATACCAACGCTTCATCGAGCCAAGATAATTGTTCTATCAGCCACTGTAGATCATCTTCCCAGTCGATTGGGGTTAATGCAGCGTAAACTTCGGTATATAACAACCGAGTATGTAAGATCAATGAAGCCGCACTACGTAGTTGCAACAACGCGCCAATCGAAGGCTGCTGCATATAAAGTTGTTCGTGAAATTGCCAATGTCGCAGCGAAAACTCTAAAGCGGTGATCAAGCCCTGCTCCACCGTTTGTTCTGGTGTGACCGGCACGAAGCCCATTCGCCGAACATCAGGCTCTGCACTTAAACCCGCCAGCCGATAACCACGCTGCGCTTTGGAAGCACACCCCAACTGCCAACCAGGTCGCGTCACTAACAATTTAGCCAGCGCAAATAAATGCTCAACTGAACCGGAAATAATTTCCAGTTCAACTTCATTAATGGCTTCCTGCTGACCATTGGCGTCAATAAAACCGATGTCATACGCGACTTCAATCAACGAATCATCGGCTAAGGCCACTTTCCAGGTTCTACGATGAAAATTGGTCTGAAATAAGGTCATCAGGGATTGCTGGAGCAAGCCAACATTCGTGTCTGCAGGCCAGATTGAGGCAGGAAAAGCATGCAGATCAGGCCAATTATCATTACAAGGTAACGTATATTCCGGCCGCTGATGTAAACCACCTATCGCTTGACCCGCCATTTTTATCGTCTGTTCATGCAGGCCACGAAAGGATCGGATCCGCAAACCGCAATCAAGCCCGCGTAACGCTTGTTCCGGCGTATCAAAATAGATATTTTCTAATTGCTGATCCTGCCGTTCAGTAACTTTAAGTGAATTCAGCACCAGTTCCAGATGTGAAAAGACATCTTCAGTGACCAGAAACTTCAATTCCACTTCATTGCTCATGCGGGGCCTCTCCGGTCTTTTTTATAAATTATCCGCCAACAGCTGGTTTAGCTTTTAACTCAATCAGTTATAGTGCACCGGTCAGATCATGCTTTCAATAGCCCCGCCAGTCGGTCAGTGCATTTAAACTGAAACTTTGCGAGCCAACACGAAAAATACTGGCATTCGCTTCAATTCGCAGTAAAACCACACCACTGACTACTTCATCCCCTTCATGATAATCCCGGCCATTAATGTTGATGGTGCGATTTACCGGCACAGAAGAATAAACATGCGCACCATATTTCATGGCGGCAACCTGCTGGCTGATCCGGGCGGGTAATGCCGCTAATGGGGTTGCTTCTGATTCAGGAGCCGTTGCAGTAACAGGCGCAGAAGACTGTGCCGTGTCATTAACAGCCTGCATAAAACGTTTTTCCAACGTACTCTTCGAATCAACCTCTGCGACTGGTTCTGCTGATTTGGCACTAGGTGGTTCAGCCGTGGTCGGATCCATCGCCAGATTTGGCTCTGGTGTTATTTCTTCTGGCAATGGCTCGGTAGCAAATTCATAATTTTGCTCTGCGGGCTTATAAGGCAATTCCGTCACATGTGGCACTTCAATTTTTTGTACCACCGGATCGTTATGCAACAGATGCCAACCATAATTTGTCGCCGCACCGAGCGCGAGACAGACCGGCAAACCAAGCAACCAAGCAAGCCAAAGCCCCCGACGACCCGGTTCACCGGAAAGGCGTTCCGGCATGAAAAAATGTGCTTGCTCTACGCGTTTTGCCTGGCGGGAAGCGGAGGTTAATAATGACATTAGCTTGCTCCTCCTTCAGTTTCTGCACTATCTGTTTCTGCACTATCGCTCGTGTTATTTACTGTTTGCTGAGCCGGTATGCGGCCATTCAGACGTGGTACCGCTTCACGACTACGCACCACCAGCCGTAACAGTGTTTGCTCACCGGCAACCCCATCAGCCATCAGCCCTTCCTGTTTCTGGAACTGGCGTACCTTAGTAGTTAGTTGTGTGTCAAAGCGCGATAATTTATTCCGCGGTGGTTGATGCAATGCCTGACTCACCAAGGTTTCCAGCCACAATACATCCGCAGGGCCACTGCGTTTTGAAATGACTTTACTATTGCTTTCCGGCAAGCGCCAAAATGCGGTGTAGTCGTGCCCCCACACCTTACTGAGCCATTCTTGTGATACTTGCCAACGATCGCTGCCTAGTATTACATCAGCCTGACCATCGGCAACATGCAACACCACAGCATAAAAGTCCTGCCCCTGTTTTCCCGTCAAACGAGCAACAACCGGATAATTCAACTTAATAATGTCATCGAGAGAGGCCTGGCCTTGCACACAGCCTAATCGAGCCCGTTGTGCGTTATCACAACGCGCCTCGTCAATCGCGGTTTCAAAACCCCAGACCCGATATAACTGTTGAACGGCCTGATCTTCATAACTGGCTTCAGCAATAGCTTGATCGAAGCGTTTCACCAATTTGGCATCTGGCGGTAAAGCGACTTGCACCGTTACTTTTTTCACCGGGTGTTTGGGTAAAAAACCCCACTGCTGCCAACTAAACCAACCAGCGGCCAACATCAACATTCCCGCCAGTGAAAACGCCAATACCGCGCCGGTACTGCCTTCGTCACGAACACCCGTTGCTTCATAGGCCGCCTGTGCCAGTAACTTATCATTGATCCGCTCGCGCCCGGCGGCATAGGCACCCAGTAAAGCGCGTTCACAGATCAAATTGATCACGCGCGGGATACCGCCACTTAAGCGGTGTAACGCTCTGATCGCTGATGGCGTAAATATCGGTTGCAGACAGCCGGCAACCTGCAGACGAAAACGGACATACGAATCAACGTCATTCAGATCTAACGGTAACAGGTGATAACGGGCCGTGATCCGCTGTGCTAATTGTCGTAATAACGGTTGCCGTAACAGTTGTTGCAGTTCCGGCTGACCTATCAGCACGATCTGCAGCAATTTGGCATCATCAGTTTCCAAATTGGTTAATAAGCGTAATTGCTCCAGCACGTCCGGCATCAGATGCTGCGCTTCATCAATCACCAGCAGCGTCCGTCGCCCAGTCTGATGATTTTGTAAGAGAAACTGATGCAAAACATCAAACAGTGTTTTTAATGTGGCGGGCTGTGAATAAGTGAGCTGGAAAGCGTCACAGATAGAAGCCAGTAGCTCTTCAGTCGATAACGAGGGGTTTAGAATAAATGCCAGATCAGTGTCTTCTGGCAATTGCTGCCGTAAACAGCGTGATACGGTGGTTTTCCCGGTACCGACTTCACCAGTCAGTAATACAAATCCACCACCATCGCGTAAACCGTAGACTAAATGTGTCAACGCTTCGGTATGGCGATCACTCATATAGAGGTATTTAGGATTCGGCGATATCGAAAACGGATTTTCCGTCAGACTAAAAAAGGCTTTATACATAATCAGCTGATCCTGTAAGTACTCGTCGCAGAGTAATCCGCAGCACGGATGAAGTCAAAGCAGGCTATAATCGGGCAGTGAAAATAGAGGAGAAATACGGGTGCAAATATATCTGGTTGGTGGTGCGGTACGTGACAATCTGCTGGGATTGCCGGTCACAGAGCGGGATTATGTCGTGGTTGGTAGTGAAGCTCAGACATTATTGGATTTGGGCTACCAGCCTGTTGGTCGCGATTTTCCCGTATTTTTGCATCCCCAGACCAAAGAAGAGTATGCACTGGCACGTATTGAACGCAAACAAGGCCAAGGCTACACCGGTTTTGCCTGTTACGCAGCACCTGATGTCACACTCGAGCAAGATCTGCTGCGCCGGGATCTGACCATCAACGCCATTGCACAAGATCAAGCAGGTCAACTCTACGATCCTTATGGTGGTATCAACGATCTGAATGATCGTGTTTTACGTCATATCTCGCCGGCTTTTAGTGAAGATCCGCTGCGCGTGTTACGCGTCGCTCGTTTTGCTGCACGCTTTCATCATCTGGGTTTTTCCATTGCGCCAGAAACACTGGCACTCATGCGCCAGCTCAGTCGTAGCGGTGAGTTAAACCATCTGACGCCCGAGCGCGTGTGGAAAGAACTGGAAAAAGTGTTAACCAATCGCAATCCGCAGATCTTTTTTGAGATCCTGCATGATTGCGAGGCGTTAAGCGTGTTATTGCCGGAAGTGGAAGCTCTGTTTGGCGTACCGGCACGCCCGGACTGGCACCCAGAAGTAGATACCGGTATTCATGTCATGATGGCACTGCGCGAAGCCAGTCAGCGCAGTGATTTGTTGGCAGTACGTTTTGCTACTCTGTGCCATGATTTAGGCAAGGCTCAAACACCTGAACATGTTTTACCCAGCCATCATGGGCATGGCGATCGTGGTTTGCCCTTGATCCGCAACCTGTGTCAGCGCTTGAGAGTACCCAATGATTGCCGCGATCTGGCGCTGCTGGTCAGTGAGTTACATTCGCTGGTACATACCGCATTACAACTGCGTCCGGCAACCATGCTGAAACTGTTCGATCGATTGGATGTCTGGCGTAAACCTGAGCGCTTATCACAGCTATTACTCTGCTGTCAGGCCGATTTTCACGGTCGTCTTGGTTTTGCTGAGCGGGAATATTTGCAACCTGATTATGTGCAGGAAGCCTATGATGCTGCCGCCGCCATCGTGGTCAGACCGATTGTTGAAGCAGGTTACACAGGGGAAGCCATACGGCAACAACTCAGTCGCCGCCGTATTTTTGCGATCCGCGACGTTCATTGTCGCTGGAACGATATCTAAAATTTAACGCCAGTCGAATTCGACTGCGCGTAATGGTTGACGCTCGGCATCATACTCAGACCACAACTGCGCCAGCGTCATCTCTGCGAGAGGGTGCCGCCATTGTGGCGCCAACTCAGCAAACGGGCGCAACACAAACGCATTAAGCAGGATCTCGCTGCGCGGTAATTCCACAGGTGTTGAGATCACCAACTCATCATAGGCCAGCAGATCCAGATCCAGTGTCCGGCCAGAAAATTTGCGCGCATCCGCCGGGCGACCATGAGCAAATTCAATAGCCCGCAGTTGTGCCGCCACTTCCGCCACACCATGCACAGTTTCCGCCGCAATCACCAGATTATAAAAGGGGGCACCGTCAAAACCGACCGCATCGCTTTCATACACCGTGGAACAACAGCATGCCGAGAACACCTGCTGCAAAGCTTGCCAGCCTGCACGTAGATAATGTTCCCGTTCGATGTTCGAACCGACACCGATATAAATACGGGCCATTATGCCTCCCGAATGATCTCAACCCCGACACCACGGGCATTGACCACCGCCCCCGGTTTCGTTACCCGCACCCGCACCCGCAGGATAGGGAACTCGGTCAACAGCAACTGTGCCGTCTGTTCTGCTACCGCTTCAACCAAACCAATCGGGCGGGTACTGATCATATCGGTGACGCGTTTTGACACCGCTGCATAATCCAGTGCCAGCGACATATCGTCCTGCTCACCAGCGGCTTGGGTATCAAAATCCATTTCCAGATCCAGCACCAATTTTTGGGTGATCTGTTTTTCCCATTCATACACACCAATAGTGCAATAAACTTCGAGATGATCGATAAAGACTTTATCCATGTTTTAACCTAATTCTGCTAATCTGGATGGCGGATATCTGGTGTGGATCATACTCCAGCCAGCGCCGATAGAAAAATAGTGTCCGCGAACAATAGCAGGAGATCCATGCTCGCTCTCGCTTTTGCCATGACTGGCATGGCTTATTTGCTGGGATCAATCAGTAACGCCGTCTTGATCAGCCGTTGCTGTGGCCTACCCGACCCCCGCGATTATGGCTCACATAACCCCGGCGCGACGAATGTACTACGCTCCGGTAACCGCATTGCCGCTTTGATCGTGTTTCTGTTGGATATGCTAAAAGGCACTCTGCCGGTTTATCTGGCCTGGTATTTCGGCATTCCACCGGTCTATCTCGGCTTTATCGGTATCGCTGCCTGTTTAGGGCATATGTACCCGCTGTATTTCCATTTCCGCGGCGGCAAAGGTGTCGCCACCGCACTTGGCGCCCTGATGCCACTCGGGTTGGATATGGGCAGCTTTATGATCTTGACCTGGCTGCTGGTCTTGCTGCTCACCGGTTATTCATCACTGGCGGCATTGGCTGCGGCGTTATTAGCACCGCTGTATACCTACTGCCTGAAACCTGAATTTACCCTGCCCGTGGCCATGCTCTGTTGCCTGATCATTCTGCGTCATCACGAGAATATCAGCCGTTTGTTGCATGGCCGCGAGCCCAAGATCTGGCCCAATAACCCGCTACGGCGTCACCGGCGCTAACGTTTCCAGATTCCAGCGTGGCTGTACCACAATCTCAAGCCCGGTGGTATGCCCCGCTTTCAGGCGTTGCAAACCCGCAAAGGCGATCATGGCGCCATTATCAGTACAAAATTCCGGGCGCGGATAAAACACTTCACCACCCAGTTTTTTCATCACTGCCGCCAATTCAGCGCGTAACTGCTTGTTGGCACTGACCCCACCAGCAATCACCAAGCGCTTCAGACCGGTTTCCTGCAAGGCCCGTTTACACTTGATCGCCAACGTATCAACCACGGCCGACTGAAAGGCATGTGCGATATCAGCACGGGTTTGCTCATCATCACCCTGACTGCGGATTGTATTGGCCGCAAAAGTTTTTAAGCCGGAAAAACTAAAATCCAACCCCGGACGATCCGTCATCGGCCTCGGGAATACAAACCGCCCGGCAACGCCTTGTTCCGACAACTTAGACAGCGCAGCGCCACCAGGGTAATCAAGCCCCAACAATTTAGCGGTTTTATCAAACGCTTCCCCCGCTGCGTCATCGACTGATTCACCCAGGATCTGATACTGACCAATACCGTCTACACGCACCAGCAAGGTGTGACCACCTGAAACCAGCAACGCGACAAAAGGAAATTCGGGCGTATGTTCTTCCAACATCGGTGCTAACAGATGCCCTTCCATGTGATGTACCGGGATCGCCGGTTTATCCCAGGCCATGGCCAGTGAACGAGCAATAGTGGCACCAACCAGTAACGCCCCCACTAAGCCTGGGCCCGCGGTGTACGCGATCCCGTCCAGATCCTCGGATCGACAACCGGCCTGCTGTAATGCCGCTTCAATCAACGGTAATGTTTTGCGGATATGATCGCGGCTGGCCAATTCCGGCACTACCCCGCCATAGTCAGCATGTAATTTAATCTGGCTGTATAATTGATGTGCGAGGATCCCGCGTTGATCGTCAAAGATCGCGATCCCGGTTTCATCACACGAAGTTTCGATGCCTAATACCCGCATTTTTTGGTCGCTCCGGTAAAAATCCCACCGTTTATGAGGCGCTATGGTACATTTCAGCGCTTTTTTACTCCAGCATGTTCTGATCGGGGTTTACAGACCCCCATGCATGGGATTAAAATTCGGCACCATTTTTAGTAAGGCTGACTTTCAGCCAGAAAAACATTCACACCGAGGTGAAAGGCACATGCCAGTTATTAAAGTACGTGAAAACGAGCCATTCGACGTAGCACTGCGTCGCTTCAAACGCTCCTGCGAAAAAGCAGGTGTTCTGTCTGACGTTCGCAGCCGCGAATTTTACGAAAAGCCAACTACTATTCGTAAACGCGCTAAAGCGTCTGCAGTAAAACGTCACATGAAGAAACTGGCTCGCGAAAACGCACGTCGTAACCGTCTGTACTAATTTTACAGACCGTTAAGTTTTCTCGATAAGCCGCGCTTTCCTGCGATTGCGCGGCTTATTCTATTGGCAGACGGAATTCAGATGGCTGGCAAAATCCCGCAATCGTTTATTGATGATCTGCTGAATCGCACCGATATTATCGAGCTCATCGACGGTCGTGTTCATCTGAAAAAAGCCGGTAAGAACTACCAGGCTTGTTGCCCTTTCCATAACGAAAAATCACCTTCATTCTCTGTTAGCCCAGAAAAACAGTTTTATCACTGCTTTGGCTGTGGTGCGCACGGTAACGCCATTGGTTTTCTGATGGAGTATGACGGGCTGAGCTTTCCTGACGCCATCGGTGAACTGGCAAGTCTGCATGGCCTAACCGTACCCAACGATCAACCGCTTCACAACCAAGGGCCAGCGCCCTCGGCCGATCACTACCAATTGATGGAATGGGCGGCGCGCTATTTTCAAAATCAGTTAAAAAGCGCACCACAGGCGATTGAATACCTGAAAGGACGCGGTTTAACTGGCGAGATCGTCAAACAATTTGCGATTGGTTATGCACCGGGTGGCTGGGATGGTTTACGCCAGACGCTGGTTCGTTCAGCAGCCAGCGAAGCGCAATTGGTTGAACTGGGCATGTTGATCGGGCGCGATGGCGGCGGTAGTTATGATCGATTCCGAGATCGGATCATGTTTCCGATCCGCGATCGTCGTGGACGCGTTATCGGTTTTGGTGGCCGCGTCTTAGGCGATGGCACCCCAAAATATCTTAACTCGCCGGAAACGCCGATTTTTCATAAAGGCAAAGAGTTGTTTGGCCTGTATCAGGTCAAAGAACGGCATCGCACCCCGGCGCGCATCCTGATCGTCGAAGGTTATATGGATGTCGTAGCTCTGGCGCAATTCGGTGTCGACTACGCAGTGGCCTCGCTAGGCACCTCGACGACCGCTGATCATATGCATCTGTTATTTCGCACCACATCTGAAGTGGTGTGTTGTTACGATGGTGATAATGCTGGCCGTGAAGCCGCCTGGCGTGCGCTGGAGAATGCCCTGCCCAGCCTGCAGGATGGTAAAGATCTGCGTTTTGTGTTTCTGCCACAGGAGCATGATCCAGATAGCTTTATTCGTGAATTTGGCCAGGCGGTTTTTGAACAAAAACTGGATAATGCGCAATCGTATGCCGACTTTTTGTTTGAACGTCTGACACGAGATCTGAATTTAAGTGGTGAGGCTGGTCAAAATGAACTGGCGAATAAGGCCATTGCGTTGATCCGTCGAGTGCCGGAAGGGTTTAATCGCGAAAGCCTGTTAACCAAACTCTCGGCGCAATTGCGCTGGGGGGAAAATGAAAAACGCCTGCGTGAGATATTCCGCCGCCAGGAACAGGAAGCGCAACAGACTGCCACCGCAGCAAAACCCGGCGGCAAAATAAAACTAACACTGATCCGACGTGCGATTGCGTTGATCGTGCAACATCCGGCTGTCGCGGCATTACTCCCCCCGCTACCGGATGTGCTAAAATCACTAAAGGAACCCGGCATTGAGGTGTTGCTCACGCTGTTAGTGCAGCTGCATAACAACCCAATGTCGACCGGCCAGTTACTGGAACTGTGGCGTGATACCAAAGAAGGGCGCGCTTTAGCACAACTGGCCATGCTGGATGAACTCACTGCCGGTGACAACATTCAGCAAGAATTGGAAGATGTCTGTGATCGTTTGCTCGATCTGTATTTGCAGCAACGACTCGACAGCTTATTAAATCAGCACCAGCTGAATCTTGAAGAAAAACAAGAACTACAGTTTTTACTAACTGAATACAAACGATCCACGAAATAACCGCTCGGCAGCTTGAATTTCAGGCAGAGCGGCAGTATATGATTAACACATGCCCGGTTGCGGGAATATAGCTACTTGATGCAAGAACAGCACTGAACAAACTACTACCCTGTTATACAAAATATAACGGGGCGGATTTTTACTTTGTCGTTAACGTGCAAAATGGCCGTCGTTTCTTTATAATCGGCGGATTTTACGCCACCGAGCGATAAATCAGCCTTAGGAAGTACCAACCGGATGAGTTCTATGGAGCAAACCCCTCAGTCGCAACTAAAACTCCTCGTTGCCAAAGGTAAAGAGCAGGGCTATCTGACTTATGCCGAAGTTAACGATCATCTTCCACAAGATATCGTTGATTCCGATCAGATAGAAGACATTATTCAGATGATCAATGACATGGGTATCCAGGTCGTTGAAAGCGTACCTGATGCCGATGATCTGTTGCTGACCGAAAACAATGCCGCCGACGAAGATGCAGCAGAAGCTGCAGCGCAAGTTCTGGCATCTGTTGAGTCTGAAATTGGTCGTACTACCGACCCAGTGCGTATGTATATGCGTGAAATGGGTACGGTTGAGCTATTGACTCGTGAAGGCGAAATTGACATCGCTAAACGAATTGAAGATGGGATCAACCAGGTACAAAGCTCCGTTGCCGAATATCCGGAAGCGATCACTTACCTGCTGGATCAGTTTGATCGTTTTGAAGCCGGTCATATCCGTCTGGGCGACATCATTTCCGGTTTCGTCAGTGAAGATGACGATTTACCACCAACAGCCACCAACATCGGTTCCGCGTTAGATGAAGAAACGCTGAAAGAAGACGATACCGATGATGATGACGAAGATGAAGACGGCGATGATGATGCGGAAGAAGATACTGGTCCGGATCCTGAAGTCGCTCGTGAGAAATTCGCCGCGCTGCGTACTCAATACGAAAAAACACGTGACGCCATCAAAAACAATGGTCGTGACAGCGATTTAGCTAAAATCGAGATCCTCGAATTAGCGAACGTATTCAAAGAATTCCGTCTGGTTCCGAAGCAGTTTGACCGTTTGGTTAACAGCATGCGTGACATGATGGAACGCGTGCGCGTACAGGAACGTTTGATCCTGCGTTATTGCGTTGAATACGCAAAAATGCCAAAGAAAAACTTCGTTTCTGCGTTCACTAATAATGAATCCAGCAATGGCTGGTTTGAATTTGCGAAAAGCAGCGGTAAAGCCTGGTCTGCCGGCTTAGAAAAAGTGGATGAAGATGTACAACGTTCCATCCAGAAACTGCAGCAGGTAGAACACGAAACTGGTCTGTCGATTGCTCAGATCAAAGATATCAACCGTCGTATGAGTATCGGTGAAGCCAAAGCACGCCGGGCGAAAAAAGAGATGGTTGAAGCAAACTTACGTCTGGTAATTTCTATTGCGAAGAAATATACCAACCGTGGTCTGCAATTCCTTGATTTGATTCAGGAAGGCAACATTGGTCTGATGAAAGCGGTCGATAAATTCGAATATCGCCGTGGTTACAAATTCTCGACCTATGCCACCTGGTGGATCCGTCAGGCAATCACGCGTTCTATCGCTGACCAAGCTCGTACCATCCGTATTCCGGTACACATGATCGAAACGATCAATAAGCTGAACCGTATCTCTCGTCAGATGCTGCAGGAAATGGGTCGTGAACCGAATCCTGAAGAGCTGGCAGAACGGATGGGCATGCCGGAAGACAAGATCCGTAAAGTGCTGAAGATCGCCAAAGAGCCTATCTCCATGGAAACCCCTATCGGTGACGATGAAGATTCGCACTTAGGTGATTTCATTGAAGACACTACCTTGGCACTGCCAGCGGATTCTGCCACTTCAGAAAGTCTGAAAGCGGCAACCCGTGACGTATTGTCTGGCCTGACTGCACGTGAAGCGAAAGTACTGCGTATGCGTTTTGGTATCGATATGAACACTGACCATACTTTGGAAGAAGTAGGTAAGCAGTTCGACGTTACTCGTGAACGTATTCGTCAGATCGAAGCAAAAGCATTACGCAAACTGCGTCATCCAAGCCGCTCAGAAGTTCTGCGCAGCTTCCTGGATGAATAGTTAAGATCACAGGTTGGCGCTTTTATGAGCGCCTAACCTGTTGATAACTAGACACTCAGTGTATCACTTCGTATAATGCCACCAATTCCGGCCCCTTAGCTCAGTGGTTAGAGCAGACGACTCATAATCGTTTGGTCCCCCGTTCAAGCCGGGGAGGGGCCACCAAATATATCAAGGACTTACAGCAGATTGTTGTAAGTCCTTTTTGTTTATTGGTGCTATGGCGTTAATGACGGCTTGTGATCTGTAGAACTAGCCGATATAGCAAGAAAAACGAAACTCAGCAGACTCGTATTTGTAAGCGGTAAAACTGCTTTGTACAAAGCCAAATCCCGAATCTTGTTCATCAAAAAATTGCTCTTCGCAGACTTCGTTCATCTCATCTTGAGCCATGAACTCCGTATCTTCCAATAATTCTTTGGCATCATAAGCAGCACATTCTTCGCCAGGAAACATCATTTCCACCTGAACATCTGCTTTAGCTGCTAATGCAATCACTTCTTTAACCGTAGCCATAAAATACCTTGTTGTTCACTTCTGTTCAGCCGAGTGCTGAACTAAGCAGACAATGATAATCGCGAGTCAAGGTGACAACAAGAATTACGCGATTTAGCCTGATACCCCTTTCGTCAGTCAATTTACTTATATACTTAATTCAAGAGAGTTATTTGTGATTTCCACGGCTTTCGTTTTGTTCTCAGGATGGGAGACATACCATGTCATGGCATAAGATCATCATCAGGAATGATGCAAAGGACGCAGTAACTCAGCCATTAAGTGTTAGTGAGTTATCGGTGGCCGCACTTAAAAATGGCTTAGTTAAAGTTTGTGCGAATGCCACTTACCTGCGTGGGTATAAAAATGAAATTGCGTATTACCAGGGCATGACTGCCGATGGCGACTATCTGTTTTATTTATCCCCGGTAATATCCTTGGCTGCTCCTGCTTTAATTCATGAATTTAAAGCAGAAATCTGTAAAGAACACCCTGATTTTTCGGGTTTAGAAGCGCGCCATTTTTACGATCTAAAATAGCGGAGTCATCAAGATCGCGCTTGCATAACAAGCCGATAGAGAGAGAAAAGCCCCTCATCATTGAGGGGCCTAAAAGTTTTACAGGGTTACCACATCAAACTGGATGTCAGGGTTCACATCGGCATCATAATCAACGCCTTCCCAACCGAAACCGAACAGTTTCAGGAATTCGTCTTTATAACCTTTGTAATCGGTCAGCTCTGGCAGGTTTTCTGTAGTCACTTGTGGCCACAGATCACGGCATGCTTGTTGTACTGATTCACGCAGCTCCCAGTCATCCATACGGATACGTTGCGCATCATCTGTTACGAATTCGCCATCAAACAGACGGGTATAGAACATACGTTGGATCTGTTCGATACAACCTTCATGAATGCCCTGCTCTTTCATCAGTTTGAAAGACATCGCGATATATAAAGGCATCACCGGAATGGCAGCAGAAGCTTGTGTTACCACTGATTTCAGTACCGCAACATTCGCAGTACCGTGTTTGCTGCTCAGCTGTTGACGGAGCGCAGTGCTGGCGCGATCCAGATCTTCTTTCGCGCGACCTAATGTACCGTGCCAGTAGATTGGCCAGGTAATGTCAGTGCCGATATAGCTGTAGGCGACGGTTTTTACGCCTTCAGCCAATACACCTGCCTGATCTAATGCGTTGATCCACAACTCCCAGTCTTCGCCACCCATAACTTTGATGGTGTTGGCGATTTCTTCTTCGTTAGCAGGTTCAACTTGTGCTTCGATCAGTTCATCTTTATTGGTATCAACCGCAGTGGCACGGTAAACCTCACCAATTGGTTTCAGTGCAGAACGGATCAATTCACCAGTCGCCGGTAATTTACGTACTGGTGATGCCAGTGAATAAACCACCATATCGACCTGGCCCAGATCAGCTTTGATCAGCTCGATCGCTTTGGCGCGGCATTCATCAGAGAACGCATCGCCATTAATGCTTTTGGAATACAGACCGGCTTCTTTTGCAGCTTTATCGAAAGCAGCAGAGTTGTACCAACCTGCACTACCCGGCTTCTTATCAGTGCCCGCTTTTTCTAAAAACACACCGATAGTAGCAGCGCCGGAACCGAACGCAGCAGTAATACGCGATGCCAAACCGTAACCGGTGGATGCACCAATCACTAATACCCGTTTTGGACCATTCGCCAGCTGGCCTTTGCTTTTCACATAAGCAATCTGTTGACGGACATTAGCTTCGCAGCCACTCGGATGGGTAGTTGTGCAAATAAAGCCACGGACTTTCGGTGCAATAATCATGGGTAGTTCTCACCTGGTTAAGGGTTCTATGCAAAAATCGCGGCATAAGATACCCGATCTTGCTGTGTTTGTGTTGTGAATGTTGCGCCAGCGCGAGAGCACTCTATAATCGGCCTGCACAAATTCTGGTTCAGCGGCACATGACGCTTTCCGCTATCCCCTGTTGAGATTGTTTATTATGCCGAAATTCTTTGCCTCTGCATTACTGTTCTTTTCTGCTGCGTTTGCAGTTGGCTCTGCTCAGGCCGCTATTTCGGTGCCGGAAGGCAGTCGTATCGCACTGGCATTCAATGAACCGGGCTCCACCGCGATAGCTTCCTATCACGGCGACACCTTCATGACGCCAGCATCGACACAAAAATTGCTGACCGCGCTGGCGGCAACACTTTATTTCGGCCCAGACTGGCAGTTTAAAACCCGCATGCTGGCACCTCAAGGTGCGATCCAGAATGGGGTATTAAAAGGTGATCTGGTACTGCAATTTGATGGCGCGCCCGATCTGACTCGCCAGACACTGGTTAATCTGCTCGCCTATCTGAAACAGCAAAAAATTACTCAGATAGAGGGTGACATTCTGCTGGATATCAGTGGGTACGGTGGTTACGACCATGGCGATGGTTGGTCATGGAATGATTTACCGATCTGTTTTACCGCCCCCGCCTCTGCCGTGATCATCGATCGTAACTGCGTGTTTGCCCAGCTCAAAGCCGATCAACTGGGTGCGGTTGCACAACCAATCATTCCCGCAGGACAACCGATCACCATTACCAGTGAAGCACGGATCGTAACACAGCAAGAGTATTATTCCGGCTGTGACCTGCGTGTTGATATGAATTCCAGTAACAACTATCACCTGACCGGTTGTATCCCACAACAAGTTGGCTCGCCATGGCCGTTAAGCTTTGCTATCACCGATCCGACAGCCTGGGGTGTGCAACTCGTCTCTTGGGCTGCTAAACACGCTGATATCAATCTGACCGGGCAAGTTAAAGCCGTACGGCATGTACCAGACAATCTGGTCGAGCTGGCCCATGTTCCTTCAGCACCACTGAAAAAACTGCTCGATCGTATGCTGAAAAAATCAGACAACCTGATTGCCGATAGTCTTTCCCGTGCACTGGGTCATTATTATCTCAACCGTGCCGCTAGTTATGCAGCTGGTGCCGATGCGGTTCGGGGAATTCTTAAAAACAAAGCCGGTATCGATCTAGGCTCTGCGTTATTGGCCGATGGTTCTGGTTTATCGGCACACAATCTGATCACCGCGAAACAAATGCTGCAAGTGCTGGATTATATGGCGTTGCATGATGATGAGTTACACATCATTGAGCTACTGCCTGTGGCTGGTATGAGCGGCACGCTTGGTTCGCGTGGCAGTGTGCAGAACCCGCCATTGGTCAAAAATGTCACCGCGAAAACCGGTACATTACAAAATGTGTCCAATCTGGCTGGGTTTATGAAGACTGCATCCGGTAAAAGAAAGGCCTTTGTCTTGATGACCAATGGCTTAACTTTCCCGCCTGCAGTACGTCAGGCTCTCAAAGCGCACCGGATCGCATCTCCTCATTACAAGTTTGAACGGCAGATATTAGAGCAGATTTACCACGAAGCACCGATAGAAATAACTGAACAATAGCAACATTAAAGAATATTTAACTTTTCAATCTGAGCTTATTGGCTAAGTGTCAGAAGAAAAAACCGACAAATTCCATTGAGTTAGTATCGCATATGGAGAACAATAGACGCCCTGGGAGCCAGCCCGTCTGTCGGTTCTCCCGCAAGTATTGCAGAGGCGCGTTGTAGTCATGTCACTTATTGAGAAATCACACAAGCTGGACAACGTCTGTTACGACATTCGCGGTCCGGTCCATAAAGAAGCCCGTCGTCTGGAAGACGAAGGCCATCGCATTCTAAAACTAAACATCGGTAACCCGGCCTCCTTTGGCTTTGATGCCCCGGAAGAAGTGATCAAAGACGTTATCGTCAATATGCATCAGGGTCAGGGTTACTGCGATTCCAAAGGGTTATTCGCCCCACGTAAAGCCATTGCCCAATATTATCAGCAAAAAGGCCTGCGCAAAGCCGATGTAGACGACATCTACATCGGTAACGGCGCCAGCGAACTGATCGTGATGTCGATGCAGGCACTGCTGAATAACGGTGATGAACTGTTAGTACCTGCACCCGATTATCCGCTGTGGACTGCCGCCGTGACCTTATCCGGTGGCCGCCCGGTGCACTATATCTGTGACGAGCAAGCGGATTGGTATCCGGATCTGGATGATATCAAAGCGAAAATTACTCCGCGCACACGCGGTATTGTGCTGATCAACCCGAACAACCCAACCGGTGCGGTGTATAGCACCGAATTCCTGTTGGAAGTCATCGAAATTGCGCGTCAGAACAACCTGATCATTTTCGCCGATGAGATCTACGACAAAATCATTTACGACGACATCGCTCATCACAGTATCTGTACGCTGTGCGATGACGTCTTGGTGGTCACCTTCAACGGCCTGTCAAAAGCCTATCGTGCCTGTGGTTTCCGCCAAGGCTGGATGATGGTCAGCGGCCCGAAACAGCACGCCCGTGGTTACATTGAAGGCTTAGAAATGTTGGCCTCAATGCGCTTGTGTGCCAACGTGCCAATGCAGTTTGCCATTCAAACCGCGCTGGGTGGTTATCAGAGCATTAACGAGCTGATCCTGCCGGGTGGACGCCTGCGTAAACAACGTGACATTGCCTGGGAGCTGCTGAATAACATTCCGGGCATTTCCTGTGTGAAACCGAAAGGCGCGATGTATATGTTCCCGCGCATGGATCCGAAGGTGTACCCGATCAAAGATGACCAGAAAATGGTGTTTGATCTGTTGCAGCAGGAAAAAATGCTGATCGTGCAGGGTACCGGCTTTAACTGGCCAACACCGGATCACTTCCGTATCGTCTTCCTGCCAGCGGAAGAGCAACTACAAGATGCGATTGGCCGTTTGGCCCGCTTCCTGAAAACCTACAAACAATAATTTGTAATGGCGACTTGAAGGTCGCCATTTTTTTTTGTTATCTATGTAGCACACCTGCCTTTGCGAGCCACATGTTATGTCCTCCAGTGAATCGTCAATCTCCACCAGCCATTTTTTCGCCCAGTTATCACGCATGAAACTGATCTACCGCTGGCCGCTGATGCGCAATATCCAAAAGGAAAATATCAGCGAACACAGCCTGCAAGTGGCAATGGTGGCGCATGCCTTGGCGTTGATCAGTAATAGAAAATTTAATACCCAATTGGATGCTGCCCATATTGCGTTGATGGCGATGTTTCACGATGCCACTGAAATTATCACCGGCGATTTGCCAACCCCCGTGAAATATCAAAATAATGCCATTGCGACGGAATATAAGAAAATCGAAAAACTGGCGGAACAGCAGCTGTTATCTCTGCTGCCTGAGGAATTTATCGAAGATTATCAAGCGTTGCTGGATACCGAACATCAGGATGCCGAATCCGCGAAAGTGGTCAAAGCGGCAGACACTTTATGTGCTTACATTAAGTGTCTGGAAGAGATTGCAGCGGGAAATAAAGAGTTTGTGCTGGCCAAGCGCCGGCTGGAAAGCATGCTCGAAGAGCGCATGACACCAGCCGTGCAGTATTTTATTGATGTATTTATCCCAAGCTTTTCATTGACGCTGGATGAGATGAGCAGCGGCAATACTTAAGTTATAACCAACGGACAAAATCGGCACTCGCCACCAGCGTTGGCTGACGCAATGCAGTGGCCGGAGTGCCTAAATACAGAAAACCGACAATCTGATCTTGTTCTGCCAGCCCTAATGCTTCATGCAAGGCACGCGAATACATCAATGGGCCGGAACGCCACATACCACCAAAACCCTGCGCTTGTGCAGCCATTTGCATAGCCATAACCGCACAACCCGCTGATAAATGCTGCTCAAATTCCGGCACTTTATTATGCAAATGTACTTTAGCCACCACGGTGATCACCATCGGTGCCCGTAATGGCATCTGGTGCGCACGCTCAATCACCTCATCGGTCGCCCCATCTTGCTTGGCACTTTCCGCCAGCAACCGACCTAAGCGTTGCAAACCATCACCTTCCGCCAGTAAAAATTGAAATGGTTGCAGATGACCGTGGTCGGGAGCGCGTAATCCGGCTTGTAAAATATGTTCAAGAACATCACCACTCGGTGCCGGCGCTTGTAACAAGCCACAAGATGAGCGCGTCAGTAACAAATGTAATCCTGCCTGATTCATACTGTTTCTCATTGTTTGTTAACGTTATGTTTACAACCATAGCACAGGATCTCGACAGATTGTTGCATCAAAGATCGCTCTAAACCGCGGATGCGTAGTAATCTATGCCAACTCTTCGCATAATGTCGTTATTAAACTCTTACGGGAATTATTGCATGCGTTTTCTGTTTCGCAGTATTAAATGGTTTTTCCGTTCTCTATGGCGGATCATCAACTTCACCCGATTGCTGTTAATCAATCTGATTTTCATCGCAATCATTCTAGCGATCGTGATCGGGCTTAGAGAAGAAAAGCCCGAAACTACGATTCAGGAAGGCGCATTAGTGCTCGATCTGGCTGGTAAACTCGTTGAACAACCGTCCACGCCAAATCCAGCTGATCAGCTGATGGAAAAATGGCTGTCAGATAAAGACAAACCGCGTGAAATTGCTGTCGGTGATGTGGTCTATGCCATTCAACAAGCCAAACAAGACCCGCGAGTTAAAGGCATTGTGCTAAAAACCGCGGATCTGGAAACGGCCAGTATTGGTAAATTACTCACCATCACACAAGCGTTGGACGACTTCCGTCAAAGCAAAAAACCTGTGGTCGCCGTTGGCAATTTTTATCAGCAACATCAATATCTGCTGGCAGCACACGCCGATACGATTCTGCTTAATCCGGCTGGCGCAGTGGCTATTCAGGGGCTTGGCTTATATACCCTCTATTTCAAATCGGCCTTGGATAAATTCAATCTGACCCCACACGTCTTCCGCGTCGGTACTTATAAATCGTTTGTCGAACCTTACATTCGCGACGATATGTCACCGGAAGCACGCGAAGCCAATCAACGCTGGCTGAATGTACTCTGGCAGCAATATGTCGACAATGTTAGTGCCGCACGACATATAGCGGCCGATGCGGTTTCTCCTAGCAAAGAACAAGTGTTGGCTCGTTTAACTAAAGCCGAAGGCAATGCCGCCCAATATGCACTCGACCAGGGGTTAGTTGATGAGCTGTCGACTTACGATGAATCCATTGAAACTATTCAGCATTTTGCTGGTAAAGATGGTCACGATTTCCGCAGTATCGCTCTGAGCGATTATCTGCACGCCCTACCCGCGCGTTATAAACAGCAAGCCAACAAACCTAGCATCGGTTTATTAGTTGCCGCAGGCACTATCGTTGACGCAGACAATCAGCCAGGCACTATCGGTGGTGACGCGCTGGCGAAACAGATCCGTGATGCAATGTATGATAAAGATATTAAAGGCTTGGTATTGCGTATTGATAGCCCTGGTGGCAGTGCCTTTGCTGCCGATCAAATTCGTACCGCGCTGCTGGCATTCAAAGCCCGTGGCAAACCACTGGTCGTATCGATGGGCAGTATGGCAGCATCGGGTGGATACTGGATTGCAGCCGATGCGGATAAAATTTTCGCGGAACCTTCAACCATCACCGGTTCGATTGGTGTGTTCGGTATGTTCCTGACTGCTGATAAAGCATTAAATGCTCTGGGTGTGCATACCGACGGCCTTGGTACTACCGATTTTACCGGTATCAGCCCGGCACAACCTTTGCCTGAACATATCAAACAGATCGTGCAGATGAATGTCGAAAATACCTACCAGCGCTTCCTGGATCTGGTCGCTGAAGGCCGCGGTATGACTCCTGATCAAGTCGATAAAATAGCGCAAGGCCGGGTATGGGTAGGCACCGATGCCAAAAAACTGGGTTTAGTGGATACATTAGGTGATCTGACACAAGCAACCGCTGAAGCCGGTAAACTGGCTAAAGTGACCGACTACCAAGTTAAGTTAATTGAACCGGAGCTTTCCGCCAAAGATAAATTACTCCGGGAATTGTTTGATCAAAGTGCGGAGTTACTACCCGCATCGGTGACGCATTCGGCTTTAGGCAGTGTCGCATTACAGTGGTGGAAAGCCAGCAATCAGGCTTTACAACCACTCAATGCGTTACAAGATCCACAAGGGATCTACAGTTATTGCCCAGTTTGTCAGTAGTAGAGGGGCTCGCCCCTCTGTTTTAACGCAAAAGGTTATTCGCAGATGAAAAAACGCATTTATATTGCCTACACAGGCGGCACTATTGGCATGCAGCGCTCCAGCCAGGGTTACATCCCACAGGCTGGTTTTATGGAAAACTGTCTGGCTGGTATGCCAGAGTTCCATCGCGAAGAGATGCCCGATTACACCATTCATGAATACAGCCCGCTGATCGATTCGTCAGATATGACCCCCGCTGACTGGCAACGTATTGCAGAAGATATTCGCGACCACTACGACGATTTTGATGGCTTTGTAGTCTTACACGGCACCGACACTATGTCGTATACCGCATCCGCCCTGTCGTTTATGTTGGAAGATCTGCATAAACCGGTCATCATCACCGGTTCGCAGATCCCGCTGGCGGAACTGCGCTCCGACGGGCAGCAAAACTTGCTGGATTCGCTGTATATTGCGGCGAATTACCCGGTGCAAGAGGTAACCCTGTATTTCAATAATCAGCTGTTTCGCGGCAACCGCAGCACCAAGGTACATGCCGATGGTTTTCATGCCTTTGACTCACCGGATTTCCCGCCACTTTTAGATGCGGGTATTCATATCGAATGGAATGCCGGTAAACCAGCAGAACTTAGTAATAAACCGCTGAAAATGCACTCGATTCAACCACAGCCAATCGGTGTGGTGACGTTGTACCCTGGCATTTCTGTTGATGTGATTGCCAACATCCTGCTGCAACCCGTTAAAGCATTAATTTTATTAACTTATGGTGTTGGGAATGCACCGCAAAATCCAACCATGCTCAAACTGTTACGCGAAGCATCAGAACGTGGCGTGCTGATCGTGAATCTCAGCCAGTGTCTGCGCGGCAAAGTGAATATGGGCGGTTATGCAACCGGCAATGCGCTGGCGGATGCCGGTGTGTTATCCGGTTTCGATATGACCACCGAAGCAGCGCTCGCCAAATTACATTTCCTGTTGAGTCAACCGCTGACATCTGAGCAGATGAGAACATTGATGCAGCAAGATTTACGCGGTGAACTGAGTCACTAAGCGGCATAAAAAAAGCCCCTGATTCAGGGGCTTTTTTCTACATTATTTTCCTGCGGCACTGGTTTCAGTCTCACTGAAGCCCAGTGATAAGCTATTGACGCAAAAACGCTGTCCGGTTTCTGTCGGGCCATCCGGGAAAACATGCCCCAGATGTGAGCCACAACTGGCGCACATAATTTCAACGCGCCGCATACCATGGCTCAGATCTTCCTCATAGCGTACCGCATCTGGAATTTCACGGTCGAAACTAGGCCAGCCACAGCCGGAATCAAACTTCGCTTTTGATTCAAACAGCGGTGCATCACAACAGACACAATGGTAAATACCTGTTTTCCGGTTATGCAACAATGCACCTGAATATGGGCGTTCCGTCCCTTTCTCCCAGCACACATGGAATTGTTCTGGTGTCAGTTTCAACCGCCAATCAGTCATCTGCTCCCCGCTCATGCTCTTACCCCTGTTACATAATTGTTAAGAGAGTAGATGAGCATCAGAGCAGATTCAAACCACAAAAAGTAAGGTTAATCAGAAAACTTAATTAACATCACATCCTTTGAGTGGACAGGCACGTAGCAACTTCATGGAATGAGCGCCGCAGACCGCAACCAGTTGCTGCAAATCGTCCAGCAACAACCGTTTACCATCATGCGACGAGGTGTCCACAGCCAGCGTCCAGTTATTACTTTTTTCCGGCTCTGGCAGACGGAAATGAATGTCGTAACCACTGGCATTAAATAACACCAGCCAATGTTCCTGACTTTCTTTCGCAATAATTTCCATGACTAACGCTTGTGCGGAAGGTGCATTCCAATCACCTTCGGTCAACTCACTACCATCCGGATGATACCAATGCACAGTATCGGCCTGAGTTCGGGAACCGAAATAGAGATCATCTTCCAGATGTAGCTCGGTAAATGCACTGGCAGAACGACGGATCCTGATCATCTGTTTCACAAACGTCAGCAATCCCTCATCCTCATTACTTAATTGCCAGTTGACCCAACTAATACGGTTGTCCTGGCAATAAGCATTGTTATTACCGATCTGGCTACGACCCATCTCATCCCCGGCCAATAAATGCGGGATACCTTGCGACAACAACAGGGTCACCAGCATATTCCGTTTTTGTTGCAACCGGATCCGGCTGATCCGCGGGTCAAGTGTTGGCCCTTCGATGCCATAATTTTTTGACAGATTATGACCATGCCCGTCGCGGTTTTCTTCCGTATTTGCCTGATTATGGCGTTGCTCATAACACACCGTATCTTCCAGCGTGAAACCATCGTGGTAACAAACGAAATTCACACTGGAATGAATCGCACGTAACGATTTGGGGAAAATATCGCGTGAGCCTAATAATCGGGTCGCAAATTCGGCCATGCGCCCCATATCTCCGCGCCAGAAAGAGCGGATCGTGTCACGGTAACGATCGTTCAGTTCTCGCCATTGGGTTGGGAATTGCCCCAGACGGTAACCAAACGGACCAATGTCCCAAGGCTCAGAGATCAGTTTCACATTCCGCAACACCGGATCTTGCATTAACGCTTTGCAAAAACCGCCATACGGGTCGAACTCCCCGCCTTCGCGCGCCAGTGTCACCGCCAAATCAAAACGGAAGCCATCAATATGCATTTCCGTTACCCAATAGCGCAGACTGTCCATCACCAAACGCAGGGCATTCGGATGATCCACATTAAAGGTATTACCGCAGCCGGTCATATTGCTATAGCGAGAAAAATCAGGCCCATAACCACCGTTATCGAAACAATAATAGCTACGGTTATCTAACCCTTTGTAACTCAATACCGGGCCACCATGCCCGCCCTCTGCGGTATGGTTAAACACCACATCGAGGATCACTTCAATACCGGCACGATGTAATTCCCGCACCATGGTTTTGAATTCAGTGACTGCATGTTTCACCGCATAACGCGGTTCCGGCGCCATGAAACAAACCGGGTTATAACCCCAATAATTGTTTAAGCCCAGCAGAGTTAAGCGAGGTTCACTCATGAAACTGGCAACCGGCATCAATTGTACAGTGGTGATGCCCAGCTCTTGCATATGTCGGATCACTGCGGGTTGGCACAAACCAAGGTAAGTACCACGCAGATGTTCCGGCACATCGGGGTGTAATTTAGTGAATCCTTTGACATGGACTTCATACAAAACCGTTTGCGCATCACTGTAATGCGGAGATACAACCCCTTCCCAGTCGAATTCATCTTCCCAAACCACCGCTTTGGGCAGCATGCGATGACTATCGCCCTGATAGAGTTCTTCATTCCATTCCAATACACGTGACAAGGCTTTGGCGTAAGGATCTAACAATAGTTTTTGCGGGTCGAATAAATGCCCTTGTTCAGGGCTGTGTGGCCCATACACACGGTAACCATACAAGGCACCCGTTTTGACGCCTTGCACATACCCATACCAAAGATGACCGCGACGTTCACGCAATCGAATACGAGCAATTTCCTGCTCTTTTGTATCAAATAAACAAAGTTCTATGCGTTCAGCATCCGGAGCCCACAAGACAAAATTACATCCCTGCTCATCCGGCATCACCCCGAATGGGGCATCTTTACCGGGTAACAATGTAAAATGATCCGTCATAGTCTTAACTCCATCTGACCCTCGTCATACAACGACGAGGGTCTCTTATGCTGTTACTCAACCACTTTTTTGATAAATACGCTAGCCAGTGGTGGCAGGTTCAACACAATAGAGTGATCTTTACCATGTGATGCGATCTCTTCGGTATGGAAAACATCGGCACCAACAAAATAATCACCCCCCCAATATTCGCCGCTGTCGGTATTCAGTACGATCTGATAACGCCCCGCTTCCGGTACGCCCATACGGAAGCCATCACGTGGCACCGGCGTAAAGTTACAGGCGGTGATAATGAAACTATCCTGCGCTTTATTCCGGCGGATCATCAGCAGTGCGCTGTTTTCCCAATCAGAATGATCTAACCACTCAAAACCACTTTGCAGATAGTCCGCCTCATACATCGCTGGTTCAGAGCGATAGAGTTTGTTCAAATCGCGGATCAGATTTTTCTGGCCACGATGCTTATCAAAACCAAGCAGCCACCAGTCCAACTGTCCATCGTGATCCCACTCTGCTGCCTGTGCGATTTCAGTGCCCATGAAATTGAGCTTTTTACCAGGGTGCGCATACATATACCCCATATAAGTACGCAGATTAGCGGCCTGTTGCCACTCATCGCCCGGCATCTTATACAGCAGAGATTGTTTCCCATGCACTACTTCATCATGCGACAGCGACAACACAAAGTTTTCGTTGTAGTGATAGACCATGGAGAACGTCAGATCATTATGGTGATATTTACGATGCACCGGTTCTTTCGCCATATAACGCAACGAATCGTTCATCCAGCCCATATTCCACTTGAAGGTGAAGCCCAGACCACCGGTATAGGTTGGACGAGACACGCCCGAGAAAGCGGTCGACTCTTCCGCAATAGTCATCGCATGTGGGAAGCGTTCATACACCTCACGATTGAACCATTGCAGTAATGAGATGGCTTCATAGTTATGGTTGCCACCATCCAGGTTTGGCACCCACTGCCCTTCATCACGTGAGTAATCCCAATACAGCATTGAGGCTACCGCATCGACACGTAAACCATCGATATGGAAATGATCCAGCCAGAACAGAGCACTGGCGATCAGGAACTGACGAACAGTGTCCCGGCCAAAATCATAAATATAAGAGTTCCAATCCGGGTGCCAGCCACGACGCGGATCTTCATACTCATATAACGGAGTGCCATCAAATCGTGCCAGACCATGTGAATCCGATGGGAAATGGGCAGGCACCCAATCGAGGATCACGCCAATTCCGGCCTCATGGCAACGATCGACAAAATATTTAAAATCATCGGCCGAACCATAACGACTGGTTGGAGCAAACAAACCAAGCGGCTGATACCCCCAGGAGCCTGAGAACGGATGCTCCATAATAGGCATCAATTCAATGTGGGTATAATTCATTTCCAGCAAATAAGGGATCAACTGATCCGCCATTTCGCGGTAACTCAGCGAGTCACCGTTGTCATGACGTTTCCAGGAACCAAAATGCATTTCATAGATGGAAAGTGGTTGTTCTAATTTGTCATTCCGTTGTGATTTCTGCCATTCAGCATCATGCCACTGGTATTTTTTCTGGTCGTAAACTACCGATGCAAATGACGGATATTGATCGGCATAGAAACCCACCGGATCCGCCTTGTGTGGCAAACAATGGCCATGCATATCTTTTAGTTCAAATTTGTAACGGGCACCTGCTTCCAAACCCGGCACAAATAACACCCAATGACCGCACAGACTGCGTTGCATCGGATGGCGGCGGCCATCCCAGAAGTTAAAATCACCTAACAGGCTTACAGACATGGCACTCGGTGCATAGACTGCGAATTTAACCCCTTTGACTTTCACGCCATTCGCTTCGGTTTCTACAAGCTGAGCACCCAATGTACGATAGATATTATCTGCACTGAGTTTCATCTCTGCCAAACCACGATAGGCTTCGTCATGGAACTGGTAAGGATCAATGACTTCCGTTTTGGTATCACCGTAATTAACGCTCAGCGCATAAGCAAACGGCGAAGCTAACTTCGCAAATTCTGCTTCAAATAAACCATCTGCATGAACACAAGTTAACTGACTTTCGATTGTTTTTTTCTCAATTCGGCGAACAGCAACCTGGGTTGCATGTGGCAACCAGACTCGCAACCGCCACAATGATTGTTCGTTATCGTAGATCCATCCCAATTTTTCAAATGGTTGCCCGCAACGGGCTTCATTAAGCTCTCTTAACAGCATATGTAAACCTCTACTACATCACTAAGAATGGTCAGCTACAGATACAAATAACTCGCTGATATGAAAATCATTACTATTGTTTTCGTGCATTAGTCAGTCTGTTAGCCAACGCCGCCAGCCCGGGATCATTTAAAAAGCTCTCTAAATCTTTACTCAATTTTCTCCGCCAGTTCGGATATTCACTGCTAGTACCAGGGACATTGACCGGTTTATCCATCTCCAGCCAATCTTCCAACTGGGTACTGAATAATGCGCTATTACCACGACACATATGCTCTTGTAACGCATGAGCCAACGCGGTGTTCATACCAACCCAGCTGACATCATGTCCGATACCATCCGGCAACACACCATGCCCTGCTAATGAGTCGAGGATCGCCTGTTTAGCGCTGTGCCGTTCACGGTATAAATCCTGTAATTTATCTTCATCTGGATAAAGGCCCAAATCACGCCCTAAGGCCAAATCATCACAATGCCAGAAGCCACGTAACGTAGGCATATCATGTGTCGTCAATGCTGCCATTGCCTGAGCTGGATAATGTACCGGCGAGAAATAACCGCCATCAGCAGCTCTTTCAAAGAAAAAGACCTTGTAGGAATAAACACCATTGGCATGCAGTAATGTCCGCATTTCCGGTGGCACAGTTCCTAAATCTTCACCAATGACCATGCAACGCTCACGGTGTGACTCCAGCGCCAGAATAGCCAGCAACTCCTCAACGGGATAATAGACATACGCCCCCATTGATGATGGCGCACCCGGTGGTACCCACCAAAGTCGGCGTAAGCCCATGACATGGTCAATACGTAATGCCCCGCAACCACGCATGTTGGCCCGTAATAACTCAATAAAAGGTCGGTAAGCTGCTTGCTTTAGTTGCACTGGATCTATCGGCGG
Source organism: uncultured Tolumonas sp. (assembly GCF_963556105.2). NCBI lineage: Bacteria > Pseudomonadati > Pseudomonadota > Gammaproteobacteria > Aeromonadales > Aeromonadaceae > Tolumonas > uncultured Tolumonas sp. The sequence goes on along the minus strand of NZ_OY829944.1, from coordinate 616,582 downwards.
TAATCCCCAGTTTTGGCCCTGTGGCCCCAACGGATCAGGTGGTGCACCGATACTGGCCTTAGGACAATACAGATCTTTATTCGCCCAAATCTCACAAGAGCCTTCAGATACACCCACCGCCAGATCACGGTATAACCCGATCTTCATACCTAATGCTTTAGCCAGTTGCTCTGCTTCAGCCAACTGCAGATCGGCCATCCATTGCAAATATTGATAAAAACGGATGTCCAACTGATGAGATGCAATCCAAGTTTGGACAGCCGGAGAATCAAAACTCCGGTACACCTCAGGCCATACCGGTGGGCCCCACGCTTCTAAGCCACCGGCATATAACGTGCTTTGCAACGCATCAAACGTCGCCATCTGCAATAAGCCATCACCACCGGCAGCAATATATTCAGCAAATGCCTTGCCCCGTTCAGTACGAGCAGAGAGATCAGCCCCTTCGAATACCCGGCGTAACCAACCTATTTTGAAGGAGAAAACAGCTTGGTAATCAATCCAGTCAACTGCACGTAACTGATTCAGTTGTTCTTGAATTTCCGAGGCTGCTAATTCTTTTTGCAGCGCTGGATTGGATAAAAAGTCAGGTATTGCTTCAACATCAATATAAATGACGTTTAACCAGCGACGAGAAGAAGGGCTATATGGGCTGCAACTTTCCGGATTAGCCGGATACAAAGCATGGATCGGATTCAGACCAACAAAATCTGCACCCCACGCCGCAACACCACGCAATAACATTTTTAGATCGGTGAAATCGCCAACCCCCCAGTTACGCTGGCTGCGCAAAGTATATAATTGAACACTTGGCCCCCAGCATTTTTGCTGGCGTTGTAAAAACTCAGGATGAAAACAATTGGCCGGAGCAACAATTAAAGAAGAAGTCGCTAATACTTGCGTATTATTTCCAGATAAAAGATTAAATTGATGATAACCATTAGGAATATTCTGCTGAATATTTATTACATATTCAGAAAATAATAATTCGTTCGCTTGGAAGGAGTTTATTTTTTGACTGTCATTCAGTGAAATAACGCCACTTAGCTGAGCACCCTCTTCCAGTTCAATACGCCAATTCAGTAGAGACTCCGTACTTGCAGGCAATCTGCAGGTAATATGAAACTCTGTTTGCTGTCTTAGCACATACACAGGATCCAACATTTGTTGCCAGTACGTAAGATCTTCGTGACTAATTTGTTCTGATAAAACCTCAGGTTCCGTTGTTGCATACCCCATGGCATCAAGGATAGCCCGCTTATTCTCCATTGATGTCTGAGTCGTTTTCCCCCAGATATCCGTATACTCTTGCCCTATACCACGTCGTTGTGCCAGTAAATCAAGGAGTTCATCCATCTTATCCTCCCGTTGAATAATTCAGGCCGATGATGTCAGCGCCATATTAGTAATATCCCAATTCTCACACATTGAAGGTAATACTGAATGTGACCTGACCACCAGCAATTATTTTTGTCCTGCTCGATCGCTTATAATTTATTCGAAAAAAACAGACAATGGTGACTTGACTTAGCTCAAACCCAATAAAGCATAGCGAACAAATTAACTATTTCATGATATATCGCAATTAATAGTCGCTTGGTAGTTGCTCATTCCCCCTTAATTCTTGTAAATTCATAGGCGAATTTTTTCCCTTGAACACATGTTGGGTACAACTATGACTATCAAAGTAGGTATTAACGGTTTTGGCCGTATCGGTCGCTTCGTATTCCGTGCTTCTTTCGAACGTTCAGACATCGAAGTTGTTGGTATCAACGATCTGATCGACGTTGATTACATGGCATACATGCTGAAATTCGACTCAACTCACGGTCGTTTCAAAGGCACCGTAGAAGTTAAAGATGGTAACCTGGTTGTTAACGGCAAAACTATCCGTGTAACTGCAGAACGTGATCCAGCAAACCTGAAATGGGATGCTATCGGTGCTGACGTAGTTGCTGAAGCAACTGGTCTGTTCCTGACTGACGAAACTGCTCGTAAACACATCACTGCTGGCGCTAAGAAAGTTGTTCTGACTGGCCCATCAAAAGATGCTACCCCAATGTTCGTAATGGGCGTTAACGACAAATCTTATGCTGGCCAAGACATCGTTTCTAACGCATCTTGCACCACTAACTGCCTGGCTCCACTGGCTAAAGTTATCAACGACAAATTCGGCATCGTTGAAGGTCTGATGACTACCGTTCACGCAACTACCGCTACTCAGAAAACTGTAGACGGTCCATCTGCTAAAGATTGGCGCGGTGGCCGTGGCGCGGCTCAGAACATCATCCCATCTTCTACCGGTGCTGCTAAAGCAGTTGGCGTAGTAATTCCAGAGCTGAAAGGCAAATTGACTGGTATGGCGTTCCGCGTTCCAACTCCAGACGTTTCTGTAGTTGACCTGACTGTACGTCTGGCTAAACCAGCTACCTACGCTCAAATCTGTGCAGAAATCAAAGCTGCTTCAGAAGGCGAAATGAAAGGTGTTCTGGGTTATGTTGATGATGAAGTTGTTTCTACTGACTTCGTTGGCGAAAAACAGACTTCAGTATTCGACGCTAAAGCTGGTATCGCTCTGAACGACAACTTCGTTAAACTGGTTTCTTGGTACGACAACGAAATCGGTTACTCAAACAAAGTTCTGGATCTGATCGCTCACATCTCCAAATAATTGAGCGCTCATTCCAAATGAGTTTGCAAAAGGCAGCCTGTAGGCTGCCTTTTTACTTTGGGAGCTTACACGTGTTAAGAAAATTCAAATTTACTAAACAACAAGATCTCACCAGCAATACACAGTTAGCCACTAATGAATCTGGGCTAAGCTATCTTCTTATTAAAAACCAATATGCGGAAGCAGCCATCTCGTTATTTGGTGCGCACGTATTGCACTATCAAGCAAAAGACAAACAACCATTACTATGGATGAGCCATACCAGCGCTCAAGATGGTTCTAAACCATTTCGTGGTGGTGTGCCTATCTGTTGGCCTTGGTTCGGCCCAGCACCAGCAGCGTTAGGCTCAGGACTTCCTGCCCATGGTTTTGCTCGTGGTCTGACATGGCAATTGGAAGGCGTCAGCGAAACAGACGATGGCACATTTGTGCATCTATCTTTGAACGACACAGCAGAAACACTTGCTATGTGGCCTCATACATTCCGTCTGGAATTTGAGGTTCGTGTGGGTGCTACATTAACCATGTCGTTAACCACCGAAAATTCCAGTGCAAAAGAATTCTGTGTTTTTGAAGCACTGCACACCTACTTCAATACCAAAGGCACTGAGTTTGTCACGGTAAAAGGCTTGGGCGACCACTTCTACGATAAACTGACAAAAGCAGATGGCGTTCAAGAAGGTGATTTTCATCTGACGGCTGCCGTTGATCGTATTTATAGTAAACCAGCCAAAGTAGTAACATTCACGACTGGCTACGACACCATCAATTTAGATAATGGTGGTGAAAATTCTGCGGTGGTTTGGAACCCTTGGACTGCAGCAGAAAACATGGCTGACTTCGATAGCGATCGCTGGCAAACCATGGTTTGTGTCGAAACCTGCGTTACAGGGGAAGGACAAGCAATTCCTGCGGGTGAAGAACACACGCTCAGCACTGAGATCAGTTATCTGTAAAAAATACGTGATGTTCTAGAAATAAAAAAAGCAGAATACATTGGTATCCTGCTTTTTTATTTCAAAATGCCATTAAATATTGCTGCTTATTTTCTGCTGCAAATTAGCCGCAAAATCCAACATACGATTCAATGGGATCAATGCTTTCTGGCGAATAGATTCATCAACTTTGATTTCATGCGCATGAGCCTGCTCCGACAAAGCTGCATAAATCGCTTCTAAGCCATTCATAGCCATCCACGGACAATGTGCACAGCTTCGGCAAGTTGCCCCATCACCACCGGTTGGCGCTTCAATCATGACCTTATCAGGGCACGCTTGCTGCATTTTATAAAAAATGCCACGGTCTGTTGCCACAATCAATTTTTGCTGAGGCAACTGCTGCGCCGCCTTAATCAATTGGGTCGTAGAACCGACTGCATCAGCCATTTCAATGACTGCAGCAGGTGACTCAGGGTGCACCAGTACAGCGGCATCAGGATGTTCCGCTTTTAAACGTGCCAATGCCTTAGCTTTAAATTCATCATGGACGATACACGCTCCCTGCCAGCGTAGCATCTCAGCACCCGTTTTTTTCTCTATATAAGCCCCGAGATGACGATCCGGCGCCCACAGAATTTTTTTACCTTCAGCATCCAGATGCTCAACAATTTCCAATGCAATACTGGATGTGACAACCCAATCGGCGCGAGCCTTCACAGCCGCTGAGGTATTGGCGTAAACCACCACCGTATGCTCTGGATGTGCATCACAAAATGCAGAAAACTCTTCGATAGGACAAGAAAGATCCAGAGAACATTCGGCCTGCAGTGTTGGCATCAGCACTTGCTTTTCCGGGCTTAGGATCTTCGCTGACTCGCCCATAAAGCGCACACCAGCAACGATGAGTGTTTGTGCTGCATGCTGCTTACCAAACTTTGCCATTTCCAGCGAATCGCCAATAAATCCGCCCGTCGCTTCAGCCAATGCCTGAATATCATGGTCAGTATAATAATGCGCAATCAACACAGCATTTCTGGCTTTCAGCAATTCAGCGATACGAGCAGTCAACTCCTGCTTACGCTCCGCAGATAACGGCGCTGGAATTTGCGGAAAAGGATAGTCAATTTCAACCACATTGACTGGGCTGTTCATGTCTTACTCCAGTAATACGATAAGGCTTCGCTGATTATAACCGAGATGACTGACTTGCTAAATGCAATTCAGTATTCGAAGTACCGAGGATAAAAGCGAGTTATTAATATTGGAAATAGGAAGATAAAAACAGGAAGGTTGGAGCAAAGATGGTGGGTCGTGCTGGATTCGAACCAGCGACCAATTGATTAAAAGTCAACTGCTCTACCGACTGAGCTAACGACCCATCTTTGTCACTTTTGAAACTGGTGGTCGCTACTGGGATCGAACCAGTGACCCCCTCCTTGTAAGGGAGGTGCTCTCCCAGCTGAGCTAAGCGACCTGGGATTTATTGGTGGGTTGTGAAGGGATCGAACCTTCGACCTACGGATTAAGAGTCCGCTGCTCTACCGACTGAGCTAACAACCCACACTTGTAACACAAAATTTGGTGGTCGCTACTGGGATCGAACCAGTGACCCCCTCCTTGTAAGGGAGGTGCTCTCCCAGCTGAGCTAAGCGACCTGGGAACTTCAACATAATCATTCGGTTGATTATGTGTAAAACTGGTGGTCGCTACTGGGATCGAACCAGTGACCCCCTCCTTGTAAGGGAGGTGCTCTCCCAGCTGAGCTAAGCGACCTGGGATACTGCAAATGATGGTGGGTCGTGCTGGATTCGAACCAGCGACCAATTGATTAAAAGTCAACTGCTCTACCGACTGAGCTAACGACCCATCTGTATCATTTTTAAAACTGGTGGTCGCTACTGGGATCGAACCAGTGACCCCCTCCTTGTAAGGGAGGTGCTCTCCCAGCTGAGCTAAGCGACCTGGGAATTCGTGGTGGGTCGTGCTGGATTCGAACCAGCGACCAATTGATTAAAAGTCAACTGCTCTACCGACTGAGCTAACGACCCACTCTTTGCTGGCTTTGCATTCTGCCCTGCCAACGGCGGCCTATAATACGGATTTACGTTTCCGAATCAACAGAAAAATAATGATTTATTTCTGTTTGCTCATCGTTCGACCAATTTTCCGTATTTTAGGCCCTTTTTAACTAATTATTAACCACCCATGGCCTTCTGAGCTAATTGCGCAGCAGACGTATTAGGGTATTGCTTAATAACCAATTGGAAAAATTTATTCGCTTTATCGGTGTCACCATCCGCTTTTGCGATGACTCCCAGCTTATAAATTGCTTCCGGACGCTTTGGTGAATCTTTATATTTTTGTGCTACGGTCAAGAAATGCGCTTTTGCTTTTTCACGATCGCCCTGATTAAGCTGCAACTGACCTAACCAGTAATGCGCACCGGGTTGTAACACTGAATTTGGATAGGTCGTAATAAACGAATCAAAAGCAGGAATTGCCTTCGCATAGTTTTTATCTTTAACGACCAAACTAACTGCTGCATCATAATCTTTACTTTCTGAACCACTGACCGGTGCAGCTGGTGCGGCGACAGGTTTAGATTTTGTTGGCGCAGCAGTATCGCCAGCGGTAGGTGTCGCAGGAGCCGCCTGTTGTTGTGCAGGTGTTGCAGCAGGCTGAGCGCCAGCAGGTGGTGAAGCGGCAGCAGGCGGCGTTTGAGCTGGTGCAGGAGCAGGCGCGGCTTGTTGCAGCTTGTCCAACTCTTGATAGAGCGTTTTTTGCCGATCCGTTACTTGTTGTAACTTATAGTTTGACTCTTCCAATGCTCCGCGCAATGAACGAACATCGTTAGTCAAAGCATCTATTTGCTGTTGCATCTCTACCTGAGACAAACCACGCGCATTCACCATACGCTCTAGTTTAACAACACGATCTTCCATATCGTCGGCATGAACCAACGGAACAGAAAAAATAGCGGCCATCAATGTGGCCGCTTTTACATAATGGAGGTTACCCATCAACATTCAACCTTAGTAAACCAGTACCGCACGACGGTTATGGCTGAGAGCTTCTTCAGTGTGAGCTGGATCAGCTGGTTTTTCTTCACCGTAGCTGACAACTGACAATTGAGAAACATCTACACCCAGGTTCTGCATATATTTAGCAACAGCTTTAGCACGACGTTCGCCCAATGCGATGTTGTACTCTGGCGTGCCTTTTTCGTCAGTATGACCTTCGATCAATACTTTAACGCTATTGTGACCCTTCAGGAAATCAGCATGAGTCTGCAGCAACTGAGCATACTGGCCTTCGATAGCATCTGAGTCGAAGTTGAAGTAAATCACGTTGTCTTGTTTCAGTGATTCAAACTGCTGTTTAGCTTGTTCATCTGCTGACAGACCTGAATCCAGACCGGAAGTTTCTACGCCTTGACCCGCCATACCGTCGGTTGCGCCAGAAGTAGAGCCTTTTTTATGGCTACATGCAGCCAGAGTAACCAGTGGAATCGCAATCAGCAGCGTTTTCAGCAGTGGGTTAATTTTCATTTTCTTCATATCCTTGGTACATTGCTCGGATTAGTTCAAAAACGGTGACCAGGCCGGAGAGCGAACTTCTCCCTTAGCGGAAGGTAAGTTAGCTTTGAAACGCCCGTCTGCCGATACCAGTGCCAGCCCCTGGCGACCTTGATATACAGTGCTGTAGATGATCATACTACCGTTCGGCGCAACACTTGGTGATTCGTCGAGTGATGAGCTGGTTAGCACATACACACCACCGCCCTGCAGATCCTGACGGGCAATACGGTATGAACCCTGAATACGGCTCACCATTACAATCGCTTTGCCATCCGGCGTAGCGCTGGCGCCAAGATTCGAATCACCTTCCCATGTTACACGGCTGGAGCTGTGTGATGCTACATCTACTTTATAAATTTGCGGTCTACCGCCACGCTCTGATGTGAAGAAGACAGAACGGCCATCCGCACTCCATGATGGTTCAGTATCAATAGCCGGATCAGACGTCAAACGATTTAAACGGCGTGAACCAATGTCAACGGCATAAATATCTGGCTGACCATCTTTGGATAAAACAACTGCCATAGAACGACCATCTGGCGACCATTCTGGTGCACCATTAATACCCGGTAAGGCAATTAGCATGCTACGAGCTTGAGAATAGAGATCCTGAATAAAGATTGCAGGAGTCCGTTTTTCAAAACTCACGTAAGCGATTTTACGACCATCAGGAGACCAAGATGGTGACATGATTGGTTCACGGGAACGTAACAGCATACGTTCATTGTAACCATCATAATCAGCCAGCATCAGGCGATATGGCATTGGTTGACTGCGATCTACAGTCACATAGAGAATGCTGGTCAGGAATGCGCCTCGTTCCCCTGTCAATTTCTCATAGACAATATCAGAGATACGATGTGCGTATTTACGCAGCTGTTTAGCGGTTACGGTTGCAACACGGCTATCTAAAACTGCATTGCCACCAGACTTACCTTTTGCAACATCAACCAATTCAAAGGTAACGCGATATTGACCAGCACCTGCAGATTCAACATGACCGACAACAACAGCCTCAGTGCCCAATGCCGACCAAGTCGGGAAATTGATTTGTCCACTTTGCGCTGGTTGTTCTGGCATTGAATTACGGCTCAGCGGGCTGAATTTGCCACTGCGCATTAAGTCCGAACTAATTACATTCGCTAAATCTTCTGGTAGTGAACCATCGGATTTAAAAGGAACAATTGCGACAGGACGACCACTGTCCATGCCACCGGTTACCAGAATATCCAGCTCTGCCATAGCGAACTGACTAAACCACAACCATCCTACCAATGCCATCAAGAGTTTTTTCATCTTTATTCATTTCCCGGTTGTTACAAAATCAATAATGATCATCATTATTGGGGCTGTATTGTTGCATTAATGGTTCGTTCTGCATCCGATGGTGGTGCTGGGAACGTCCCGATCATATTAACAGCTGTAACCCCTGCACGACAGATTGCAGGATCACCACTGCCAGCTGTCACACTCAGAACTAAGCCATCGGGCGCTAATCTGATTTTGACAACGCAACTCTTACCTTTCATATTTTGATCAATCAGCATCCGCTGTTCGATCATATTAGCGACCTTATCACCATAACCTGGATCACCACCACCAGAGCCACCCGGCCCGGCAGAGGTCGATGGTTTAGTGCTATTGCCTGATGGCCCAGCAGCAGCGCCACCCGCTTCTTCGCTTAACAGTTCATCTTCCAGCTTACTGGCATCAGCAGCATCACGTTTTGCCTTTTCTTTAGCATCTTTGGCCGCTTTGGCCTTATCTGCTTTTTCTTTGGCTTCTTTTGCTGCTTTTTCTTTGGCTTCTTTTGCTGCTTTTTCTTTCGCTTCTTTAGCCTCTTTTATGGCTTTCTCTTTTGCTTCTTTAGCTTCCTTGGCCGCTTGTTCCTTCGCTTCCTGTTCAGCTTTTTTCTTCTCTTCGAGCTTTTTGTCTTCCTCTAACTTTTTCTTCTCGTCGAGTTTTTTCTGCTCTTCTGCCTTTTGTTCGGCCGCTTTCTGATCAGCCAGTTTTTTCTCTTCGTCCTGCTTTTTCTTCAGCTCTTCTTTTTTCTTTTTCTCTAAAGAGATTTTCTTTTCAGCTTCAACTTTTTGTTTTTCAACTTCCAGTTTACGCTCTTTCTCTTTGGCTTCTTTTTGTTGCTGTTTTTCTTTCTTCAAGCGAATTGCGTTTTCAATTTTTTCCTGACGTGCGGCCTCAGCAACTGCTTCTTGTGCCGCTGCTTCCTCTTTCGCCTGTTCCGCTTTTTTGGCCTTTTGTTGTTTCGCAAATTGTTTATGTTGATCAAACTTCAATTGATCAATAACAACCGCATTCACAATACCGCCACCGCCACCGCCGCCACCAGCAGGTCGCTTTGGTTTATCCAGATTCCATTTCAGAATGAACATCAGGATCAGCAGTGCGTGCAGTATGATAGAGATAACTACCGGACCGCTCATGCCTCGTTTCACGACGCCACTACTCCGCTTATTTTTTCTTATCTACTGAGTCAGTCATTAACCCAACATTTTCCACACCTGCCTCTTTCAATGCAGCCATGAGCTGAACAACAGCGTCATATTGCACTTCTTTGGCGCCAGCAACGACCACCGGGCTGTTTGGATGGGTTTTATGATAATCAGACACGACGCCCGCCAATTGGATCAGATCGGCCATATCCTTCTCTTCTTCAGTGCCTAAGGTCAGAGAATAGTGGCTGTCTTTATCCACCTGAGCGATAACAGGAGGATCACTGTCATCGGATAGGGGTTGGGAGTCGGTCTGTGGTAGATCAACTTTCACGCTCTGCATGACTACTGGCGCGGTAGCCATAAAAATAATCAGCAACACCAACATAACGTCGATATACGGTACGACGTTAATTTCAGCGACAGCGCGTCTTTTGCTACGTTTGTTGACGTGCATTATTACTCACCCTTGCTGCCGAGCTGGCGGTTCAGAATAGTAGAAAACTCATCCATAAAGTTGAAGTAAGCACTATCCAGACGTTCCAGTTTGGTACTAAAACGGTTGTAAGCCACGACCGCAGGAATAGCAGCAAACAGACCCATTGCGGTTGCAATCAAGGCTTCTGCAATAGGTGGTGCAACCATCGCTAATGATGCATTTTTTACCGCAGATAATGCGATGAAGGCATGCATGATCCCCCATACCGTACCAAACAGACCGATATATGGGCTAATTGAACCAATGGTGGCTAATACAGGCAAATGGGTTTCGAGTTCATCCATTTCACGCGAAACAGATACACGCATAGCACGGTAAGTACCATCCATGATCATTTCCTGATTTTTCAGACCACTGTTGTGTAAGCGAGCAAATTCTTTGAAGCCGGAGAAAAACACTTGTTCCAGCCCGCTCAGTTCATCGCGGCGATTAGCACATTCCTGATACAGACGATTCAGATCGATACCAGACCAGAAACGCTCTTCAAATTGATCGGAAACAAATCGAGCGTTCTTCAAAATTTTGGTTCGTTGCACAATGATTGCCCAAGAAGCAATCGACATAGATAACAGGATCAACATTACGATCTGCACCAATGGGCTGGCTTGCAGGATAAGGTTGGTAAATGACATTTCAGCTGGTTGCACGAGCAATCACTCCACTAACATCTTCAGGAATAGCAATAGGTTTCATAACAGAAACTCTGACACAGGCGATAGTCACCTCTGCAGAGACAATAATCCGATTATGCTCATCCACAATTGCTTGGGTGAACACCATCGAAGCCCGTTTTAACTGTGTCACACGGCAAGAGACCGTCAACAATTGGTTAAAGCGCGCCGCATTGCGGAATTCAATATCGATATGACGCACAACAAACGCCACATCCAGTTGCAACAGGTGATCTTGTTCGACACCTAATTGCCGCAACCATTCTGTGCGTGCACGTTCAAGAAATTTCAGATAATTCGCGTTATATACAATGCCGCCAGCATCGGTGTCTTCATAATAGACCCGTACTGGCCAGCTAAACCCTGAGTTGACCATCGAGCTCAATCCCGCAGTCATAAGACGCGCATAATATACCGCAGCAAGATTCCGGAAAGAAGGTGATCTTGCTCACTTTATTTTTTAGTTGAAGGTTAAATTGCTGTTTTACCCGTTAACAAATAAAAATGTATGGTCCGCCCCGTTATTGCAAGAACAAACTTCAATGACGGGATTGGTCTGCGCTAATGTATTCGGAGTCTCTGTTGGGAGGCTCTCGCTTCCCGCTCCACGATGAGTTCCGCGCCGGAATATCCTCAAAAAAGCCCAAAGCATTTTCTGCTGTTTTTATTGTCAGGTTCTATTCCGGTGGTTCTACCGTTTTCGTCATCTTCTCTTTGCTCATGCAAACTCGGATTGCAGTTTCTCTGCATTAAACGCTTCTTTGTACCTCAATACCGCCCAGACTATCCGGGCCAGTTTATTCGCTAACGCCACACACACTACATTGAACGGCTTACTGGCTCGTAGTTGCACTAACCAGTCCCCAAATATCGACCCCGTCTTTTCCGGCCTGGCTAAAATCGCCCTCGCTCCATGAATGAACAGCGTTCTCAGATGTTTATTCCCTCGTTTGCTTATTCCGAGTAAACGCGGTTTTCCTCCCGTCGAATGCTGATGGGGAACCAGCCCCAGCCATGCGGCCAGATTGCGTCCATTCTTAAATTGTTTCACACTCCCTAATTCCGCCATACATTGACTGGCCGTCAGTACACCAACTCCAGGGATCTCATGCAATAATTGCCCTTCATCGCTCTGCGCAACATGGCGCGTAAGTTTGTCATCCTGCACTTTGATTTGTTCATTCAGATATTTGTAATACTCATGCAATGCCGTTAATTCGATGTTTAATGCTGACGGCAGTTCGGGTGCATTCGCTGTCAGCCAGGTGAATAACTGTTTCATCGTCCCATGTCCCTGCGGCAGACTGACACCAAACTCGAGTAATAAAGCACCAATCCTGCACATGCATGCAGTTCGGTCTTTGATATATCCCTGCCGAACACGATAAACAGCGGTGATGAGTTGCGCATCCTCTGATTTGACTTCAACAAATCGCATGGACGGCCGTTGCGATGCTTCAGCAATGGCATCAGCATCAATGAAATCATTTTTATTGCCTTTGACATAAGGCCGTACATATTGAGGGGGAAGCAGTTTCACTGAATGACCGAGCTTAAGACTCAATCGTCCCAACCAATGAGCACCTCCGCAGGCTTCAAAGGCGATGGTGGTGAGCGGGGTGTCATAGATAAATTGGATCAACTGTTTGCGGGAAAGTTTTTTTCGAAAAAGGGTGTTGCCTTTGCGATCGTGTGCAACTAAATGGAAATTAGATTTGCCTAAATCGATACCAATGACTTGAATAGGCATGATGGTTCACCTCCGTTACCTAACTCATTCTCAGCTTAGTCGCTGAGAACGGAGGCGGACCATCTAATTAAGCCGCCTCATGAGAGACGGCCTTTAACAATCTGGTGACTATTTGTCGTTAATTCGACGATCCAGATTTTCAGTGTGTTCCAACCACAGCGCATTGATGATGCCGAAAGCACAAGCCAACAGCACGCCCAGAACCCATGTGAAATACCACATAAAAACTCTCCTAGTAGACTGAGTGCTTGTTCTTTTCTACAAATTGGCTGCTAACACGACCGAACATTTTGACATAAGTCCAGATGGTGTAGCCCAACACGATAGGCACGAAAATAGCTGCTGCAAACGTCATGACAGTCAGTGTGTTTTGCGATGAGGTTGCATCCCACATAGTCAGACTTTGTGCTGGATTCAAGCTAGATGGCATGATGAACGGGAACATTGAGAAGCCCGCAGTCAGGATCACACCCGCAATCATCAGTGATGAAAACAGGAATGCAAAACCTGCACGATCAAAACGTGCCGCCAGAATGGTCAATACCGCCATAGCTAAACCCACCAACGGGGCAGCCATCATCCATGGATACTGAGAGTAATTCTGCATCCAGGCACCAGCTGAAACGGCAACATCTTTGTTCAGTGGATTAGACGCCGCTTTTGTACCCGCAAATTTGACGATGGTATAACCATCGATGCCATGAGCAACCCAATAGCCAGCTACAGCAAACAATACAAATGTCAGCAATGCCGTCAGCATAACGGTTTTACGAGCGCGATCTTGCAGTTGACCTTCTGTTTTCATCATCAGCCAGGTAGCACCCTGAGTGACAAACATAAACAGACTCACCAGACCAGCCAGCAAACCGAATGGATTCAGTAACTGGAAGAAGTTACCTTCATACGTGGTACGCATCATGGTATCAACGCTGAAGGGTACGCCTTGCAATAAGTTGCCAAACGCCACACCAATGACGGTTGGAGGCACAAAACCACCAATAAACAGACACCAGTCCCAACTATTACGCCAGCGTGGGTTTTCCAGTTTAGAACGGTAATCAAAACCAACCGGACGGAAAAACAACGCCATCAGGGTCAGGATCATCGCAATATAAAAACCGGAAAAAGCAGTCGCATACACCATGGGCCACGCAGCAAATAAAGCGCCACCCGCTGTAATCAACCACACCTGATTACCATCCCAATGCGGAGCAATGGTGTTAATCATGACACGGCGTTCAGTATCCGTTTTACCCAGGATAGGCAACAGTGTACCTACCCCCATATCAAAACCGTCAGTCACGGCAAATCCAATCAGCAGCACGCCAATCAGACCCCACCAAATCAGACGCAATACTTCGTAATCAAACATGATGGCTTCCTCTTATGCCTGCTCTGTTTCATAGAAATATTTACCTGTTTTCAAGCTGCTCGGGCCTTTGCGCGAGAACTTGACCATCAGATACATTTCAATGACCAGTAATACGGTATAGAACGCGCAGATACCAATCATGGAAAACAGCACATCACCCGTGGATAACGTCGATGAAGAGAGATAAGTCGGTAACACCTCACCGATAGTCCATGGCTGACGACCAATCTCGGCAACAATCCAGCCTGATTCAATCGCAATCCATGGCAGCGGGAGCCCCCACAGCAGTGCTTTCAACAACCAGGTACGTTGGCCAATACGATGACGGCAACTATCAATAAAGGCTAAACCAATCAGCAGTAGCATCAGCACGCCAGCTCCCACCATGGCACGGAATGAGTAGAAAATCGGTGCGACAGGTGGAATGGAATCATTTGCAGCCATTTTAATCTGAGCTTCAGTAGCATCAACGATATTTGGTGCATATGGGCTCAACAACAGGCCATATCCCAGATCAACTTTGCTTTCTTTGAATTTCGCCAGATTTTCTGGTGTTTTCTCACCGGATTGCAGTTTCTTCATCAGCACATAAGCTTGGATACCATTACGGATCCGTGTTTCGTTATGGGCGATTTGATCTTTCAAACCAGTGATTTCTTCAGTGATAGAACGTGTTGCAATGATGCCGGCAACATATGGGATCTCGATGGCAAAATCCGTTTTCTGTTCTTTTTGGTTAGGAATACCAAATGCAGTAAACGGCGCTGGCGCAGGATGTGTTTCCCATTGTGATTCAATCGCAGCCAGTTTCGCTTTTTGTACCTCACCCAGACGGTAACCAGACTCATCACCCAGCACGATAACTGACAGAATTGAGGCCATACCAAAAGCGGCAGCAATAGCGAAAGAACGACGCGCAAACGGAATATCGCGTTTTCTCAGCAGATAATATGAAGAGATACTCAGTACGAACATCGCACCACAGGTGTAACCTGCTGCAACGGTGTGAACGAATTTAACCTGTGCCACCGGATTGAAAACCAGATCAGCGAAGCTGACCATTTCCATACGCATGGTTTCAAAATTAAATTCGGAACCAACCGGGAATTGCATCCAACCGTTAGCGACCAAGATCCACAATGCAGAAAGGTTGGTACCTAACGCCATTAACCAGGTTGAACCCAGATGCTGAACTTTGCTCAGACGATCCCAGCCAAAGAAGAACATACCAACAAAGGTAGATTCCAGGAAGAACGCCATCAGGCCTTCAATTGCCAGTGGAGCACCAAAAATATCACCCACATAGTGGGAGTAATATGACCAGTTAGTACCAAACTGAAACTCCATGGTCAGACCAGTGGTCACACCCAGTGCGAAGTTGATACCAAATAACTTACCCCAGAACTTGGTCATGTCCTTATAGATCGGGTTGTTAGTCATCACATACACTGATTCCATTATTGCCAGGATAAACGTCATCCCGAGCGTTAATGGAACAAACAGGAAGTGATAGAGCGCTGTAGCGGCAAATTGCATCCGCGACAGATCAACCACAAGTTCATTGATCATGATTATTCCTCATCAATAGTGACATTGTTGGCAAACTCCAACAGCTGGAATGTGGAGTTGCTACGCTAATGTTGTATTTCCAGTAAATGTTATACTATTTGACACAAATTTGGATCATTTTTGCCATAAATGTAGTTAAAACTTGGCATTATAGCGAAATTAAAAATCTGAAAATAATTCTTATATTTAACAAGTTGTTAAACATTATTAATCTTGGTTATTGTAAATCACCGGATTCACTTAAGATAATATTAAGTTCTTTTCATTGATTTAACTCAATAAACAAAGTGATTGTCTTGTTCAAATCTGCGACGTTATTCTCGTATTTCTAATATTTAAATAGAATTAATTTTTAACAACATTATAACAATTAAGAATATTATGAATTATTGCCATCAATTCAAATAGAGAGAAAAAATAACAAAGCGTGCGTCAGGCTTAAGCCTGACGTTCAGGAGTGGTCAGACCAAAGTGGAGGTAGGCTCTTGGTGTGGCAATACGGCCACGAGGAGTACGTTGCAAAAAGCCTTGCTGAATCAGATAAGGCTCGAGTACATCTTCTATCGTTTCTTTTTCTTCACCGATCGCCGCAGCCAGGTTTTCAACCCCGACCGGACCACCTAAGAATTTGTCGATGATCGCCAGTAACAGCTTGCGATCCATATAATCAAAACCGGCATTATCGACATCGAGCATATCCAGCGCTTGTGCAGCAATCTGATCGGAGATATGGCCGTTGGCGCGGATCTCGGCAAAATCACGTACCCGACGTAACAGACGATTAGCGATTCGCGGTGTACCTCGCGCACGCTTAGCGATCTCGAAGGCACCTTGCTTATCTAATGATAAACCCAGCACATCAGCACTGCGGCCGACAATGTTTGCCAGATCTTCCACCTTATAAAACTCAAGGCGTTGCACGATACCAAAACGATCACGCAGCGGTGATGTCAGCGAACCCGCACGCGTTGTCGCACCAATCAGGGTAAATGGCGGCAATTCCAATTTGATCGAACGCGCAGCCGGCCCCTCGCCAATCATGATATCCAACTGATAATCTTCCATTGCCGGATAGAGCACTTCCTCCACTACCGGGCTTAGACGGTGAATTTCATCAATAAACAGCACATCATGGGGTTCGAGATTAGTCAGTAATGCCGCCAGATCGCCGGCTCGTTCTAACACCGGGCCAGAGGTGGTTTTGATATTCACCCCCATCTCATTGGCAATGATGTTAGCTAAGGTAGTTTTACCTAACCCCGGAGGGCCGAAAATCAGCACGTGATCAAGCGCCTCGCTGCGACGACGAGCCGCTTCGATGAAGATCTCCATTTGCGAGCGTACTTGATCCTGCCCCTGATAATCAGCCAGCAGTTTTGGCCGGATCGCACGGTCCAGTTGTTCATCTTCGGTGATTGCAGCTGGTGCAATCAGGCGGTCGGCTTCAATCATGATCTCATCGCTTCCGTTACAACATTGCCCGCAGTGCTTCACGAATGACATTTTCGACTGTCATCTCGGGTTTCATTACTTTACTGACCACCAGACTGGCCTGCTGTGGTTTATAGCCCAAAGACAACAAAGCAGCGACTGCTTCCGATTCGACGGTATCAGCTGGCGCAGCGGAGATAGCATTATCTGTTGGCGCAGCATCGGTATACGGTGTGAACAGATCATGGCTATTCCAGCCTTTGAGACGATCTTTCATCTCGACGATCAAACGCTCTGCGGTTTTTTTGCCAACACCGGGTAATTTCACCAGCGATGAGACATCTTCACGCTCAACGCAGGCGACAAACTGGTTAGCCGACATGCCTGACATGATGGCCAGCGCCAGTTTCGGGCCAACACCATTGGCTTTCAGCAACTCACGGAACAGCGTGCGTTCCTGTTTGGTATTAAAACCATACAGCAGCTGCGCATCTTCACGCACCACAAAGTGGGTAATAATGGTGGCTTCCTGCCCGATAGCTGGCAGCTCGTAGAAGCAAGTCATCGGCAATTGGAGTTCATAACCCACACCACCAACATCCAGCAAAATTTCCGGAGGCGATTTTTCGATAATGATGCCATGCAGTCTGCCAATCACGCGCTTGCTCCTTCGATATAATTATCGCGTTAGCATAATAAATAACTGGATGAACATCCAGTTATTCGGTGGATTATCGCAGGCGCCCACGCACAGTGCCCTGCACTTTACCCGCCATGCGGATCAGGCTTTGTTGTGTATGGGTATGGCAAAGCGCCACCGCTAAAGCATCGGCCGCATCCGCTTGTGGACAAGCCGGTAATTTCAACAACTGTTTCACCATGTGCTGCACCTGTTCTTTATCCGCAGCACCGGTACCAACAACCGATTGTTTGACCTGACGGGCAGCATATTCGGCGACCGGTAAACCGGCATTAACAGCCGCAACAATGGCACAGCCCCTCGCCTGTCCAAGCTTGAGTGCGGAATCCGGGTTTTTCGCCATAAAGACCTGCTCAATGGCAAAGAGATCAGGTTTGAATTGCAGAATAATTTCGCTAATCCCGTCGTAAATCTGTTTCAATTTATCCGACAATTGCTCACCACTGGTACGGATGCAACCAGACCCTAGATATTCCACCTTGCCAGCCTGTTGTCGGATCACGCCATACCCAGTAATGCGCGACCCCGGATCGATACCCAGAATGATTGTCATACCAACACTTATAAAAATTATGAAGAAGGAAACAGGCGCAGCCTACCACGTGCGTAAAAAATCACGCTAACAAATACTGCACTGACAAAAAAGGGAGCCGAAGCTCCCTTATCAAACTAATGCAGAATTATTATTCCAGTGCAGCAGCAACTTCATCTGACATCGTACCGTTGTGATAAACCTCTTGTACGTCGTCCAGATCTTCCAACATATCTACCAGTTTCATCAGTTTTGGCGCATCGTCTACGCTCAGATCAACTTCAGTACTTGGGATCATGCTGACATTGGCATTGTCTGGTTTGAAACCAGCAGCTTCTAATACATCCAATACAGTACCGAAATCAAATGGCGAGGTATAAACGTCGATAGAACCATCATCATTGGTTTCAACGTCATCAGCACCCGCTTCCAGCGCCGCTTCCATCAAGGCATCTTCATCGGCGTTGGCAAAAGAGATAATGCCTTTTTTGGTAAACAGATAAGCCACTGAGCCGTCAGTACCCAACGCACCACCGCTCTTACTGAACGCATGACGCACACCAGCCACTGTACGGTTACGGTTGTCAGTCATACATTCAACCATCACAGCAGTGCCCGCCGGGCCGTAACCTTCATACACTAAGGTTTCTAATTCAACGCCATCATCACCACCTGCACCACGTTTGATCGCACGATCAACCGTGTCACGAGTCATGTTGATAGACAGTGCTGCTGCAACCGCTGCACGCAAACGTGGGTTAGAACCCGCATCTGGGCCACCCAGGCGAGCTGCCGTGGTAATTTCACGGATCATTTTAGTAAACATTTTACCGCGTTTCGCATCTTGCGCTGCTTTGCGGTGTTTAATGTTGGCCCCACTTACTGTGACCTGCCATAACTCTCTCCCGATAAAAATTAACGCTGAATCTATCAGCTAAAATCAGCGGGTAACGTGGTGACAGTAGCATTCCCGTCACAAAAGCCGCGTTACCCGAAAAACAAAAATTTATTCGGCCGCTTTCACCGTAGTTTGAATAGCCAGCTCACCCAGTTGTTGCTGGTTGGCAAAACTTGGCGCATCGGTCATCAGACAGGCAGCTGCGGTGGTTTTCGGGAACGCAATCACGTCACGAATGTTGTCGCTGCCAATCAACAGCATGGTCAGACGATCGAGACCAAAAGCCAGACCGGCATGCGGCGGTGTACCAAATTTCAGTGCATCGAGCAGGAAGCCGAATTTCTCTTTTTGTTCTGCTTCACTGATGCCAATTGCACGGAATACAGTTTGTTGCATTTCGCTGCGGTGAATACGCACGGAACCACCGCCCACTTCGTAACCATTAATGACCATGTCATAAGCGTTGGCGTAAGCGGCTAATGGATCTGCTTCCAGTTGTTCCGGCGTGAAATCTTTCGGTGCGGTGAATGGGTGATGCATCGCGGTGACGCCACCTTCACCATCTTCTTCAAACATTGGGAAATCAACGACCCACAATGGTTTCCAGCAGTTTTCCACCAGATCCAGATCGCGACTCAGTTTCAGACGCAGTGCACCAATCGCGTCACACACCACTTTTTTGCTGTCAGCACCGAAGAAGATGATATCGCCGTCTTGTGCGCCCGTGCGGCGCAGAATTTCACGCACGATCTCGTCGTTCAGGAACTTAGCCACGGGCGATTGCACGCCTTCCAGACCATTTGCCGCCTGATTGACTTTCATCCATGCCAGACCTTTCGCGCCATAAATCGCCACGAATTGGGTGTATTCGTCGATCTGTTTGCGTGACAACTGGGCACCGCCCGGTACACGCAGTGCAGCCACACGACCTTTCGGATCATTCGCAGGGCCTGCAAACACCGCAAACGCCACTTCTTTCAGCAGGTCAGCGACATCGACCATTTCCATTGGGTTACGCAGATCTGGCTTATCAGAACCGTAACGACGCATCGCTTCGTCAAAAGTCATGATTGGGAATTGACCCAAATCAACGCCAATCACATTCTGCCACAGACCACGGATCATGTTTTCCATCAGTTCACGCACTTGATCGGCGTTCAGGAACGAGGTTTCCACGTCGATCTGGGTGAATTCTGGCTGACGATCAGCACGCAGATCTTCATCACGGAAGCATTTCACGATCTGATAGTAGCGATCAAAACCCGACATCATCAGCAGCTGTTTGAACAGTTGTGGTGATTGTGGCAGTGCGTAGAATTTACCTTTATGCACACGGCTTGGCACCAGATAGTCACGCGCACCTTCCGGTGTCGCTTTGGTCAGCATTGGCGTTTCAATATCGAGGAAACCATGCTCGTCCATATAACGGCGCACAAAGCTGGTGATGCGGGCACGGGTTTTCAGTGAGGCAGCCATTTCCGGGCGACGCAGATCCAGATAACGGTATTTCAGACGCTGTTCTTCGGTGTTGGTCTGGTTGAAATCCAGTGGTAACGCTTCTGAACGATTGATGATCTCTAAACCATGCGCGAACACTTCGACTTCACCCGTCGCCATATCTTTGTTGATCTGGCTTTCTGGGCGCGCGCGTACTGTACCAGTGACACGAATACAGAATTCATTACGCAGTTCTGATGCCAGTGCGAATGCTTCCGGCTGATCCGGATCGAAAAACACCTGAATAATGCCTTCGCGGTCACGCATGTCGATAAAAATCAGCCCGCCCAAATCGCGACGGCGATGAACCCAACCACACAGGGTTACAGTCTGATCGACATGGCTACTTGTCACCTGACCACAGTAAATGCTACGCATGATTTATTCCTTTACTGAATTTATATCTCCGGCATTCCGGAGATTCATTTAATTATTCGCCAGCAGCCGGACAGCTCGCGCATCCGCCTTGTGCTGAGTCGCAACTTGCCAGATTCTTTTTGGTGCCGGTTTTGAAATCTGTTTCATACCAGCCACCGCCTTTCAGGCGAAATCCAGGTGCGGACAGCAGTTTTTTCAGTGCGGCCTGAGAGCAAGCCGGACAATCCACCAGCGGTGCATCAGACATTTTCTGCAATTTCGCAAGCTGATGACCACAATGAGTACACTCGTACTGATACACTGGCATAATGCTAAACCTACGATTGATCCACAAAAGACCGGGTATTATAGAGGAAAGTCGGCGCGCTGATAACTAGCCGACGCAGGGATTCCCACGCTTGATCGACAGGAAAGATGTGAATTCTGGTCAGGTTAAAGCTGCAAATATAGTCAGTACCTGACTAACCAAGTAGAATACTGCGTCTTTGTTAATAGTGAGTCAGCTAACAATCCATGAGCAAGAAACTGCATATCAAAACCTGGGGCTGCCAGATGAACGAGTACGACTCGGCCAAAATGGTAGATTTGTTGACCAGTTCACTGGGTTATGAAACCACCGAGCTTCCGGAAGAAGCTGACCTGCTGGTATTGAATACCTGTTCTATTCGCGAAAAAGCGCAAGAAAAACTGTTCCACCAGTTAGGACGCTGGAAAGAGCTGAAAAAGAAAAATCCGGAGCTGGTGATCGCGGTCGGCGGTTGCGTGGCGTCCCAAGAAGGCAAAGCGATCCGCGCACGCGCGCCGAATGTCGATGTGGTGTTTGGCCCGCAAACCCTGCACCGCCTGCCGAATATGATCAAGCAGGTCAAAGAAGGTCACGGCGCACAGGTCGACGTGTCATTCCCGGAAATCGAGAAATTCGACAACCTGCCAGAGCCACGTGCTGAAGGCCCGACGGCCTATGTTTCCATCATGGAAGGTTGTTCTAAATATTGTACTTACTGCGTGGTGCCTTATACCCGTGGTGAGGAAGTCAGCCGTCCGCTGGATGATGTGCTGTATGAAATTGCACAACTGGCGGAACAAGGCGTGCGTGAAGTGAATCTGCTGGGGCAAAACGTGAATGCGTATCGCGGTGCCAACCACGATGGCAGCATCTGTAGCTTTGCTCAGTTACTGCGTATGGTGGCGGCGATTGATGGCATTGACCGTATTCGTTACACCACCAGCCACCCGATCGAATTCACCGACGACATTATCGACGTGTATCAAGACACGCCTGAACTGGTGAGTTTCCTGCATCTGCCGGTACAAAGCGGTTCCGACAAGATCTTGTCGATGATGAAACGCCCGCACACCGCGTTGGAATACAAATCAAAGATCCGCAAGCTGAAAGCCGTGCGCCCAGACATTCTGATCAGTTCTGACTTTATCGTGGGTTTCCCTGGTGAAACCGATGACGATTTCGCCAAAACCATGAAATTGATTGAAGAAGTGCAGTTCGATACCAGCTACAGCTTCATCTTCAGCGCACGCCCGGGTACACCGGCTGCCGATATGCCCGACGATACGCCGCTGGAAGTGAAAAAAGAGCGTCTGTATCACTTGCAGCAAACCATCAACAATCAGGCGATGCAATACAGCCGCCAGATGCATGACTCTATTCAGCGCATTCTGGTCGAAGGCCCATCCAGCCAGAACATCATGGAACTGCGTGGCCGCACCGAAAATAACCGCGTGGTGAATTTCGAAGGCGATGCCCGTCTGATTGGTCAGTTTGTGGATGTGCGCATTACCGAAGCGCGACCACATTCGCTGCGTGGCGAGATTGTTCGCACCGAAGCGGAAATGGATCTGCGCCATCAAATTAAGCCAGCGGAGATTTTAAGTCGCCGCCCCGATGGTGTTGCCGATGAATTGGGTGTTGCCCAGTTCCGCCCATAATCACTGATTTTCTGGCCGTCGTATGACGGCCTGTTTTATAACGAGGAATACCTTGAGCCGACACATTGCCACTCTCGACCTTCATTTAGACCCCGCGGATAGCCAACGTCTGGCCAGTTTATGCGGCCCGTTTGATGACAACATCAAGCAGATTGAACGTCGCATGGGTGTGGAAATCATCTATCGCAACAACCATTTCCAGATTGTTGGTAAAGGCGCTATCGCGCAAGTGGTCGCTGATCTGCTGAAACAGCTGTATGTGGAAACACAGCCAGTACGCGGGCAGAAAGTAGTCGATCTGACACCGGATCAAGTGCATCTGGCGATCCAGCAGTGTCATATGCTGGAACAAAGTGACGACAACGAAACACCGAATGCCATCCCGTATGGCAAAGAAGTCAACATCAAAACCAAACGCGGCATGGTGAAACCACGTTCGCCGAATCAGGCGCAATACGTTAATAATATTGTCGCGCATGACATTACCTTTGGTATTGGCCCTGCGGGTACCGGTAAAACTTATTTAGCCGTGGCTGCCGCCGTCGATGCGTTAGAGCGTCAGGAAGTGCGCCGTATTCTACTCACCCGCCCCGCGGTCGAAGCCGGTGAAAAACTGGGTTTCCTGCCGGGTGATTTAAGTCAGAAGGTCGATCCGTATTTGCGTCCGCTTTACGATGCGCTGTTTGAGATGCTGGGCTTCGAACGGGTTGAAAAACTGATCGAGCGCAACATCATTGAGATCGCGCCGTTGGCTTATATGCGTGGTCGTACGCTGAATGATGCCTTTATCATTCTGGATGAAGGGCAAAACACCACCGTGGAACAGATGAAGATGTTCCTGACCCGTATCGGCTTTAACTCGCGCGCCGTGATCACCGGTGATATCACCCAGATCGACTTGCCACGCAACGTGAAATCAGGTTTGCGCCACTCTATCGAAGTATTAAATGGTGTCGACGGGCTGTCATTTAACTTTTTCCAAGCCACGGATGTGGTTCGTCATCCTGTTGTCGCACGCATCGTGCAGGCTTACGAAAAATTTGAGCAACAAAAAATAATCGCGGAAGGCAAAGCAGCGCCGCACGAGGAATCATCGTCATGAGCATCACGCTTGATCTGCAGTTAGCTTGTGCTGACAGCAGCGGCTTGCCATCAGAAGCGCAATTTCAGCAATGGCTGGATACCGCCATTTTACCGTTTCAGCAAGAAGCGGAAGTGACGATCCGCATTGTTGACGAAGCCGAAAGCAATGATCTGAACCTCACCTATCGTGGCAAAGATAAACCGACCAATGTGCTGTCGTTTCCCTTCGAATGCCCGCCGGGCGTGGAAGATTTTCCGCTGTTAGGTGATTTAATCATTTGCCGGCAAGTGGTAGAACAAGAAGCCAGCGAGCAACAAAAAACGCTGGAATCGCACTGGGCCCACATGGTGATCCACGGCAGCTTGCATTTACTCGGTTATGACCATATAGAAGATGATGAAGCCGAAGAGATGGAAGCGTTGGAAAAAGAATTCATGCAAGCGCTGAATTATCCTGACCCTTATAAAGATGATGAAATTTAAGGATTTATGACATCATGAGTGATGAGCACCCTCACAGTAGTCACGGTTCACCGCGAAAAAAATGGCTGGAACGCTTAAGCCATCTGTTTCAGGGTGAGCCGAAAGATCGTAACGATCTGGTTGAAGTAATACAGGATGCGGAAGAACGCGACGTCATCGATGAAGATACCAAAGAGATGATCGAAGGCGTGTTGGAAGTCTCCGAACTGCGCGTACGCGATATCATGATCCCTCGTACGCAAATGATCACCATTCGTCGTGATCAGCCGGTATCGGCCTTTTTACCGATGATCATCCGCTCCGCGCATTCCCGTTTTCCGGTGATCAGTGACGATAAAGATCATGTCGATGGTATTTTGCTGGCCAAAGATCTGTTGCCGTATGGTTTTGGCTTAACCGCGGAACCGTTTGATTTCGAAAAAACCCTACGCCCTGCGGTGGTGGTGCCAGAAAGTAAGCGCGTCGATCGACTGCTAAAAGAGTTTCAGCAACAACGCTATCATATGGCGATTGTGGTCGATGAGTTTGGCAGTGTTTCTGGTCTGGTAACGATCGAAGATATTCTGGAACTGATCGTGGGCGAAATCGAAGACGAATATGACGAGCTATCGACCGATCAACCCTCGATCCGCGCGCTGGATGAACGCCGTTTTACACTCAATGCGTTGACGCCAATCGAAGAATTCAACGAGCATTTTGGTAGCCATTTTAGCGACGATGACGTCGATACCATTGGCGGCATCGTCATGCACGGTTTTGGCCACCTGCCCAAACGAGGTGATAGCATCGAGCTGTCAGGGTTTGTCTTCAAGATCCTGCAGGTTGATCGTCGCCGTCTGATCCAATTACAAGTGACCATTCCTGAACAGCGATCTAATAATGAAGTGGAATAATTCTGACGGGTTTAATCGCCCTTCGTCGCAACGCGCTCTCTGGGGCGCGTTGCTGTCTGGTTTGCTCTGTGGCGCCGCCTTTGCACCATTGAATTGGTGGCCATTGGCGTTTGTGGCCATGTTCGGTTTATTGGCCTCACTACATCAGCAAACCGCTGGCCGGGCATTCCGCCTGACCTGGTTGTTTGCGATGGCGATGAATCTGCCTAGCCTTTGGTGGATCCACGTCAGCATGACGCAATTTGGGGGAATATCTCTGCCTGTTGCGTTTGTGCTGGTCGCCATCCTCTGCGCTTATCTTTCTTTATACCCCGCTATCGCTGCGGCACTTCTCAACCGCTTCTTTCCCAAAGCGGGAGCTACCCGTCTGTTATTGGCATTTCCGGCGTTATGGTTGATCAGCGACTGGAGCATGGGCCATGTGATGACCGGTTTCCCGTGGATGTGGCTGGGTTATTCGCAGGTCGACAATTGGCTAGCTGGGTTTGCCCCTTTGTTTGGTGTACAGAGCGTCACGCTGGCCGTGGTGTGGTGTGCAGCCGCGTGTCTGTTGTGCTGGCAACAACGCCGAATTTTATGGTTACTTCTGCCGCCCTTGCTGTTTGTCACCGGTTACGGTCTACAACAAAAAGTCTGGACACAACCCGGCAAGCCGGTCAATTTTGCGCTCGCACAAGGCAACATTCCACAATCATCGAAGTGGGACCCTAATTTCATCAAACCAACCCTGCTTCGCTATATTGATCTGACCCGCGAAAGCAAAGGTGCCGATATCATCATCTGGCCGGAATCCGCCGTTCCAGCACTGGAAAATGACATGCGCGAATTCATGACCAATATGGATGATGCCATGCGCAGTCAGAAAGCCGGTTTTATTACCGGCATTCAATATTATGATCAGTCGCTGGATCGCTATTATAACGGTGTGGTAGCAACCGGCCTGATGGATAAGGAAGGCAAACTCAGTTATCAATATGGTCAAGGTAACCGCTGGTATAAACATCATCTATTACCGATCGGTGAGTTTGTGCCATTTGGCGATTTGCTCCGCCCTATCGCGCCATTTTTTGATCTGCCAATGTCATCGTTTTCTCGCGGTGATGCCGTGCAGGAAAACCTGTTAGCCGGTGGCTATAAGTTTGCAACCTCCATTTGTTATGAAATGGAATACTCTGATGAGTTACGCCAGAATATTCATGAAGACACACAATTTATTGTGAATGTATCGAATGACAGCTGGTTTGGTACCTCGGGCGGCCCGTGGCAACACATGGAAATCGCCCGGATGCGCGCGATTGAATTTGGTAAACCCGTTGTCCGCGCCACCAATAGTGGTGTTACCGTGGCATTTGACCATCAGGGCAAAACCATTGCCATGCTGCCACAATTTGAGCAGAAAGTGCTGCGTGCCGATGTTGCACCAACCACAGGCATCACGCCCTATACGCGTTGGGGCTCTCTGCCGCTGATTGGTTTTTGTATTGCGGGGCTTGTCATCGCACTCTGGCAGCAAAACCGTAAGCGCGCTCGTTACTTATAATCAAGTAAACCGCAGGCCAGTCATCTTCTGGCCTGCTGAATTCAAATCATTTCAATCAGATTCGCTTAACCAAACAAAGCGGCAACATCCAGCTCATCCAACTGTGCAATAACCTGATGCACACCTACGACTGAACTTAATGACGCATGTTTTTCTTTCGGGCCGAGTGCCACAATGTAACCGGCACCACCACGCCTAGCCGCTTCCAAGCCAGACAATGAATCTTCAATCAGTAGGCATTCTGTAAATGGCACGTTAATTTGCGCCGCCGCAGCCAAAAATAACGCCGGATCTGGTTTTCCCGGGCGTGAACCGTCATCAAAAACCAGTTTAGCAGGATCAAACCAACGCGCTAAATCCAGCTGCTGATAATAAAAATCGACGTTTAATTTGGGAGAAGCGGTAGCGATAGTGAACGGGATCTGACGCTGTTGCAGTTGCTCTAACAGCGCAACGGCCCCCGGTGAAAAACAATATTCAGCGCCAGCAGCAATTGCCAGCTCATGATAGGTATGTTCTTTTTGTTCTATCAACGAGTTGAGTTCAGTTGGCGTTAATTCATGTCCCGATAGATAAGTTAAAGTGTGGCGATTATTCCGGCCATGAACATGCCGATCCATCTCTTCATGTGTGAATGCTCTGCCACGCAGCCGTTCAGAAAAAAGCTGCCATGCTTGTTCATGCAAATGCGTATCCCACAGCAATACGCCATTAAAATCAAAAACCACACCACGCAAGTTCATGTTTGCCCCAGATGAATAAATCTAACAATCAGTTCTAAATTGCAGTGTCAGATCGTTTTTCTTCCGGATTCCAGTGAGGCATGCATGAAGAGGGATAAAGATCACATATTGATAATGCGATCATTTGTTCAATAGCTGCCGGTATAGCGACTCTTTCAGACGCAATCGTTGTGTAGCTAAGTCTGTCAAAATGCCCGATGCATCACCGCCGCTCAGTGTCATGATCTGCGCATCTACCGCATAAAATGAAGCCAGCTGTGCTGCAAATTCAGGATCGGCATGACTTAAGCGTGTAAAACGATCACTCAGATCAGGAAATTCTTCTGCCAATGAATATGACACCATGAGACCTCCGGATAGACAGGTCTCTTGACTATAGATGATTATGGTTATTATTTAGTCAGAAAGATCACATTCCTGCACATGTTTTAAGGCCGCCAACACCACCGAGGTATCGGCACCTTTCCGTGGCGCATTTTCGCTAAGATGGCGACGCCAGGCGCGAGCCCCCGGTACACCTTGGAACAGGCCCAGCATATGTCGGGTGATGTGTGACAAGGCGCCGGCACCACTGCTTAAATGAGCATCAATATACGGCAGCATCTGCATAACAACGTCATGTCGAGTTAGCACCGGATGATGATCTGCAAATAATTCCGCATCCACTTGCGCCAGCATATAGGGGTTTTGATAAGCCTCACGCCCTACCATCACACCATCAACGTATTGCAGATGCTGTTTAGCTTGCTGTAGATCGGTAACACCACCATTAATGGCAATCGTCAGATGCGGATAATCACGCTTCAGCTGATACACCCGTTCATAATCCAGCGGTGGAATTTCACGGTTTTCTTTCGGGCTTAAGCCACTCAGCCAAGCCTTACGTGCATGCACCACAAAGGTATCACAACCCGAACCTTGCACGGTTTCAATAAAATTGCACAGAAATTCATAGGAATCGAAGTCATCAATGCCAATACGGGTTTTCACCGTCACCGGAATATTCACTTCCGCCCGCATCGCAGCGACACAATCAGCAACCAGCTGCGCAGAGGCCATCAGACAAGCGCCAAAGCGACCATTTTGCACGCGGTCTGATGGGCACCCCACATTCAGATTAATTTCATCATAACCGCGCGCTTCCGCAATTTTGGCACAACGCGCTAAATCAGCAGGTTCAGAACCACCCAGTTGCAACGATAACGGATGTTCTTCCGGGCTGTATTGCAGATACTCGCCTTTACCAAACAGGATCGCCCCTGTGGTAACCATCTCGGTATAGAGCAAGGTGTTTTTGGTCAACAAACGATGGAAATAACGGCAATGTCGATCAGTCCAATCCAGCATCGGGGCGATGGAAAAACGATTGAGAGAATAAGCGGAAACGCTATCAAACGATGGGGCCGGATTGAGCATGCCTGCAATAACCTGTAATAAGCTGAAAGGCCGGATATGGTACGTGAGATTTATGGCATTGCAACAATCTGCTGTGCCGCACAAAAAATGCTTAAAAATACCGCATCAATTTAACATCTATGAGAAATAATCGTATCACCAACTACCGCTTGGCGACGGGTATGTTAGAGTTTAGCTATAGGGATGCTATCTTTATCACTGCAATTGCACCGAAAACATAATAATCGAACACGTTATTTTTTCTGTTATATCAATATATTTTACAGAGACGTGTCAGCAAGAGGAATATTCATAAGATGCGCGCAGAATTTGTTAATCCGTTTCTGTTATCGTTGATGAACGTGATGAGCACCATGGCTCAGCTCGAACTAAAACCGGGTGCCCCGCGGAAGAAGAGTGATGATGTCGCCAGAGGTGACGTTTCTGGGCTGATCGGCATGGTAGGCCCTCAAACCAAGGGCTCATTTTCCATTACTTTTGATAAAGCTTTGGCTCTCGAAGTGATGCGCAGAATGCTTGGTGAAGCACCGAGTACTATCAATGAAGAAGTCACTGACATGGTCGGTGAAATTACCAATATGGTAACCGGTGGCGCCAAGCGTATTCTGGGTGAAAAAGGCTATGATTTTGATATGGCCACACCAATTGTAGTTTCTGGTGCTAACCACACCATCAGCCACAAAGGTAATGCGCCAAAGATCCTGATGCCATTTGAGTGCGAATTCGGTAACGCGACTATTGAGATCTGTTTTGAGTGATTTTTCGCTAACAGCGACAAAGGATGTTGTATGTTTTCAAAACTGTTCTTTTGGGCATTCGTAACCTTCATTGCCATGTTGGTCTGCTCCAAAATTAATCTGGAGACCTCTATTTACAAAGAGGAACAAAACAGCCTGGAAATCATCTTTCCACAGTGGAAAACTGAACAGCCTTGGTTTTACTTCTACTGGACACCAGGCACAGTGAAATGGCAGCAAGATCCGGTTGAAGAAAAAACGGATGAACCAACACCACGCCTGCCAGCACTTTAATATCGCTTTCATGCTAATAAAAACGCCGACTTATTTGTCGGCGTTTTTATTGAGTCATTTGTATTCCATTATCACTCGTGGTGTCAGCTTGGTGATCAACTCATAGGGAATGGTTCCTATGGCTTCAGCAACAGTTTCAACCGCCAGCCCCTCACCCCACAGCGTAACATCATCACCGACTTGATCAACCGCATCGGGTCCCAGATCTACGGTCAACATATCCATCGAGACGCGACCGACTAAAGGTACAATCCGGCCATTCACCAACACGGGCACACCACTTGGCGCCATCCGCGGGTAACCATCACCATAGCCAATAGCCACCACGCCAATTTTGGTATCACGTGGCGACACCCATTTTGCCCCATAGCCAACTGGCTCACCCTGTTTTAACACCCGTACTGCAATCAAATTGGTTTTCACCGTCATCACGGGACGTAGACCATGGTCAATCCCGGTTTTACCTTCAAACGGTGACGCGCCATACAACATGATGCCAGGTCGGATCCAATCCGCATGCGCGTCATGCCATTCCATGATCCCCGCAGAACTGGCTAATGAACGTTGCCCCGGATAATTCTTGGTCAGTTGATTAAACAGCTCAATCTGTTTTGCGGTGGCCAGATTATCCAACTCATCAGCACAGCTGAAATGGGTAATAAAATTAAAAGGCTGCACTACATTTTTACATTTTGCCAACCGAGCACAGAATGCCTCCACCTCTTCCGGGCGCACTCCCAACCGATGCATACCGGTATCCAGTTTTACCCAAACGGTTACCGGGTTTGGCAACGTCATTTGTTCCAATGCCTGCAATTGTTCTCCGGTGTGCACCGCGGTTTGCAGATTATTCGCTGCCAACACAGGCAGATCATCGGCACTGAAAAAACCTTCCAGCATGATGATCGGTTTCACGATCCCACTGGAACGCAAGATCAGCGCTTCTTCCAAACGGGCTACTGCATAAGCATCGGCAGAAGACAAGGTTTTTGCCACTTGCACCAAACCGTGGCCGTAAGCATTCGCTTTGACTACGGCAACCACTTTCGTGTTCGCCGGGATCTGAGATCGGACTACCGCAAGATTGTGTTGTAATGCCTGAGAATCAATCTGCGCCGTTGCACCCTTCATGAATAATCCTTAATAATCGTCGTTAAACGCGGGGCCGGCATAATTGTCGAAACGGGAATACTGCCCCTGAAAGGTCAGACGCACCTTACCGATCGGGCCATTACGCTGTTTCCCGATGATGATTTCGGCAATGCCCTTTTCTGCACTGTCATCGTGATAAACTTCGTCGCGGTAAATAAACATGATCAAGTCGGCATCCTGCTCGATAGAGCCGGATTCACGCAGATCGGAGTTTACCGGGCGTTTGTCTGCTCGTTGCTCAAGGCTACGGTTTAGCTGTGATAAAGCAATGACCGGAATTTGCAGTTCTTTCGCCAAAGCTTTTAATGAACGCGAGATCTCAGCAATTTCCAGCGTACGGTTTTCACTAAGCGACGGTACGCGCATCAATTGCAGGTAGTCGATCATGATCATACTCAGACCGCCATGTTCACGTGCCACACGGCGAGCACGCGAGCGCACTTCGGTGGGAGTCAGTGCAGATGCATCATCGATATAGAGCTGCCCTTTTTCCAGTAATAACCCCATCGTTGATGACAGCCGTCCCCAATCATCGTCATCCAATTGACCGGTACGCACACGCCCCTGTTCAATGCGGCCCAAAGAGGCCAACATTCTCATAATGATCTGTTCGGAAGGCATTTCCAGAGAAAAAATTAAAACGGGTTTATCACTGGTGAGGGCTGCGTGTTCACACAGGTTCATCGCAAATGTCGTTTTGCCCATGGAAGGACGAGCGGCAACGATAATCAGATCTGAAGGTTGAAAACCGGTGGTCATTTTATCCAAGTCGGTGTAACCGCTGGAAACCCCGGTAATACCGTTGTGTGGCTTATGAAACAACGCCTCAATCTTATCGACGGTTTTTTCCAATAGCACCTTCAGCGGTTGCGGTCCTTCCGAACTGCTGGAGCGCTGTTCCGCGATTTTAAATACCTTGGTTTCCGCCAGATCGAGCAGATCCGCTGCATCACGCCCTTGCGTATCATAACCAGATTCAGCAATCTCATGCGCAACCGAAATCATTTCCCGCACTACCGCGCGTTCACGCACGATATCTGCATAGGCACTGATATTAGCCGCACTCGGTGTTATACGAGCAATTTCAACGAGGTAAGCGAAACCACCAACGGCATCCAGCTGTTCATGTTGTTCCAGCTCTTCTTGCAAGGTGATCAAATCAATTGGTCTGCCTTTTTCAACCAAGCGGCTCATTGATTGAAAAATCAGACGGTGCGGCCGGCTATAAAAATCCTGTTCAACCACCCGCTCACTGACCCGGTCCCAAGCCTGATTATCTAATAACAGACCGCCCAGCACCGATTGCTCCGCTTCGAAAGAGTGTGGCGGCAACTTGAGTTGTTCTACATTCTGATCTTTTTTATTGGATGACGTGGCGGGCATAAACTCGATACCAAGCAAAATAACAAATACATTATCGGACTTTTTAGCCGACAGGGAAACAGGAAGTAAGGATATAGCAGATAAAACAGGAAATGGTGCATCCGAGAGGATTCGAACCTCTGACCACTCGGTTCGTAGCCGAGTACTCTATCCAGCTGAGCTACGGATGCAAGAGTAAAGATAAAACAGGGGAAGAATATGGTGCATCCGAGAGGATTCGAACCTCTGACCACTCGGTTCGTAGCCGAGTACTCTATCCAGCTGAGCTACGGATGCAAGAGTAAGGTAAAACAGGTATAGAAAATGGTGCATCCGAGAGGATTCGAACCTCTGACCACTCGGTTCGTAGCCGAGTACTCTATCCAGCTGAGCTACGGATGCATGAGTAAACTATAACAACACAAAAATAAAATGGTGCATCCGAGAGGATTCGAACCTCTGACCACTCGGTTCGTAGCCGAGTACTCTATCCAGCTGAGCTACGGATGCACAGTGCAATGGCGGTGAGGGAGGGATTCGAACCCTCGATGCAGCTTTTGACCGCATGCTCCCTTAGCAGGGGAGTGCCTTCAGCCACTCGGCCACCTCACCGTTGCGGGGGCAGATATTACTGTGCACGAAAAATAAGTCAAACAATTTTTCCGTGCTATGTGCTCATCCGTACAGGGAGTGAGCAAATTTACTCTTTTTACATCAACTAACTACAACAAAGGCGGTTTATGGCCGCCCCTATTGAGTATTCTTTAATCTAGGCTCAATAAGACTGCGGCTCATTGTCATTGTCTTTTTCAGCCTGAATGCGCATATAAATCTCTTCACGATGAACGGAAACGTCCTTCGGTGCATTCACACCAATCCGAACCTGATTACCTTTAACACCCAGGACGGTTACTGTGACTTCATCACCGATCATCAAGGTTTCGCCTACACGGCGAGTCAGAATCAGCATTCATAAGCTCCTTTTTTGATTCAACCAGGAGATCTCCCTGGTAGTTTGTTTAATGTGCGGCTTAAAGCGCCATATTTCAAGTCTAGTTCAGGAAATCTGCCAGTTGAAATTTTCCTGAACCGTTTAAATTTTTTCTGTATAAAAAACAACAAGCGGCATTCATAGAACGCCGCTTGTCGAGATACAGTTACAGTTTGTAGTTACAGGCGTTCTTCCAACCAGGCTTGTGCTGATTTCAGCGCAGCAGGCAATGCAGCAACATCAGTACCACCCGCTTGTGCCATATCAGGACGGCCACCGCCTTTACCACCGACTTGCTGCGCTACCAGATTAACCAGTTCGCCAGCTTTAACTTTAGCTGTTAAATCGGCGGTGACACCAGCAATCAGGCTCACCTTGTCGTCATTGACTGCGGCCAGCAACAGAACGGCGGATTGCAGACGGTTTTTCAAATCATCCAGTGTGGTACGTAACGATTTCGCATCCACGCCATCCAGTTGTGCCACCAGCACTTGCTGGCCATTGATCTGCACAATCTGAGACAGTAAATCGTTACCGGCTTGAGCCGCTAATTTGGCTTTCAGGGTTTCGATTTCTCGTTCCAACAGACGGCTACGCTCTTGCATCTGGCGGATTTTGCTCACCACGGATAACGCATCAGCTTTGACAATGGCCGCCGCTTCATCCAACTGTTCGCCCAACTGATGAATATGCGCTAACGCCGCTTCACCCGCTACCGCTTCAATACGACGAACACCAGCCGCAACGCCGCTTTCACTGATGATTTTGAAGAAGCCGAGATCACCGGTTTGCCCGGCATGCGTACCACCACACAGTTCGGTGGAGAAGTCGTTCATTTTGACAACACGAACATCATCTCCGTACTTCTCACCAAACAGAGCCATCGCACCGCTATTTTTCGCATCATCCAGCGACATCACCTGCGTCACAATGGCAGCATTTTTACGAATTTCCGCATTCACGCTCTGTTCAATTTGGCGCAATACTGCTGCATTAATGCCTTCAAAATGCGAGAAGTCAAAACGCAGACGATCAGGACCAACTTGCGAGCCTTTCTGTGTGACATGCTCGCCCAGTGTATTACGCAAGGCAGCATGTAATAGATGAGTAGCTGAGTGATGTAATGCAGTCGCATTACGACGTTTAGCATCCACTACGGCTTCTACTGTTGTACCGACGGCAAAGCTACCCTGTTCAACAAAACCTTTATGAACAATCGCCTGGCCTATTTTCTGGGTATCTGTCACAGCAAACAATGCATCACCGGCACGCAGTAAACCAGCATCACCCATTTGACCGCCTGATTCAGCATAGAATGGCGTGTGATCTAAAACGATCAGCGCTTGTTCACCCGTTTTTAATGTAGTAACAGATTCATCGGCCAGATAAATGGCAGTGATGGCCGACTGGCCAACAGTCTGTTCGTAACCACAAAACTCACTGGATTGTTCAATTTTCAGCTGTTTGTTGTAATCTACGGCGAAATTAGAAGCTTCTTTCGCGCGCTCACGCTGTTTTTCCATTTCCAGCTGGAAGGCTGCTTCATCAATGGTATAACCACGATCACGTACCACATCAGCCGTTAAGTCTGCAGGGAAACCGTATGTGTCATACAGTTTGAAAACCACGCTACCAGGGATCTCACGCGCATCCCCCAAACGGGCCAATTCTTCTTCCAGCAGTGACAAACCACGATCCAGCGTGCGAACAAATTGCTCTTCTTCTTGTTTCAATACGCGTTCAACAACAGGTTGTTGATTGCGCAAATCAGGACAAGCATCGCCCATCAATTCGATCAAGGTGGCGACCAATTGATAAAAGAAGGTATCTTTTGCACCCAGACGACGACCATGACGGACAGCTCGACGGATAATACGGCGCAGCACATAACCACGACCTTCATTCGATGGCATGACACCATCACTGATCAGGAATGAGCAAGAGCGGATATGGTCAGCAATAACGCGCAGTGATTTGTTTTCCAGATCTGTCACGCCAACAATCTTCGCGGCTGCTTGAATCAGGGTCTTGAAAATGTCGATTTCGTAGTTGGAATGCACACCTTGCATGATCGCAGAAACACGTTCGATCCCCATACCGGTATCAACTGATGGCTTCGGCAGTGGTTCCATCGAACCGTCGGCCTGACGGTTGAACTGCATAAATACGACGTTCCAGATCTCGATAAAACGGTCGCCATCTTCTTCTGGTGAACCCGGTGGGCCACCCCAGATATCAGCGCCATGATCATAGAAAATTTCGGTACATGGGCCACAAGGACCAGTGTCCCCCATCTGCCAGAAGTTATCTGAAGCATATGGCGCACCCTTGTTATCACCAATGCGTACAATACGATCAGCCGGCACACCAATTTCGTTAGCCCAAATACCGTAGGCTTCATCATCCGTCGCATACACAGTGACCAGCAGTTTTTCCTGCGGTAATTGCAAAACTTTAGTCAGGAAATCCCATGCAAATCGGATCGCATCATGCTTGAAATAATCACCAAAGCTGAAGTTACCCAACATTTCAAAAAATGTATGGTGACGAGCAGTATAACCAACGTTATCTAGATCGTTGTGTTTACCACCCGCACGCACACAACGCTGGGCTGTTGTGGCACGAGAGTAAGAACGCACGTCCCCACCCAGGAACACATCTTTAAACTGGTTCATCCCCGCATTGGTGAATAGCAGCGTTGGATCGTTATGTGGCACCAGAGAGCTGGAATCGACTACCTGATGTCCCTGAGAACGGAAATACTCGAGAAACGCGGTGCGGATCTCTGATGTGGTCATTTGCATGAAAAAAACCTGCTTGCTACAAAAATGATCATGGACAATTAAATCCTGTCTGGTTAATTCAATCCTGATAATTAAGCAGACAGACTTATGGTGGGCATACTGTAAAAGTTATCGCCAGTAAAGTAAAACGCTGGCGACAATAATGAAGCGAGAGAATCAGATTTCGGTTACAGGCAGGCAGCGTTGGATCAAATCTAAGGAAAAACCTTTCCGCTGCAGTGCGTTTTGCAGTTTATAGCGAGCAGCAATATCATCCGGTAACGGCTGGCGTCGCGCCAATAAACGCAGCAACAAGGCTTGCCAGTCAATTTTTGCTTCGTGGAATGCCAAGCGAATCGTCTCTTTCTCAACGCCTTTTTGCTGCAACTCCAGTGCAATACGCAATGGCCCATACCCACCAGAACTTCGACTTCGAATATAACTTTCGGCAAAACGGGCATCATTCAGCCAGTTTTCTTGCAGGCAGCGTTCAATCACATTTTCTATTTCGTAAGTAGGATAATAAGGCTTTAACTTTTGTTGTAACTCTCTGACGCTATGATCACGTCTGGCCAGCAATTTCATCGCTTTAGCCAGCGGTGTGACATTTTTCTTATTGGCAGATAAATTCATGTGGTCACACTAAAAAAGAAAGGCTGCCGAAGCAGCCTTATCACATTAGATATCATCACTGAGAGACAAACTATCCAGCTCATCTTCTGATGGCGTAAATTCATCAATCACAGGAATGACCGCAGTATCTGGTTCTTTATTTGGATTGAGCAATAAATCACGCAGTGTTTTTTCAATTTCCTCGGCAGCAGCAAGGTTCTCTTTCAGGTATTTCATGGCGTTGGCTTTACCCTGACCAATCTTTTCCCCTTTATATGCATACCAAGCGCCGGATTTATCGATCAGTTTGCACTTCACGCCCAAATCAACCAGCTCGCTCTCTTTTGAGAAGCCTTCGCCATACAGGATCTGGAAGTCAGCTTGTTTAAATGGCGCCGCCACTTTGTTCTTCACTACTTTAACGCGCGTTTCATTACCGATGATTTCATCACCATCTTTAATCGCACCGGTACGACGAATATCCAGACGCACAGACGCATAGAATTTCAGCGCATTACCACCTGTGGTGGTCTCTGGGTTGCCAAACATCACACCAATTTTCATACGAATTTGGTTGATGAAGATACACAAGCAGTTGGCATTTTTCAGGTTACCGGTCAGTTTACGCAACGCCTGTGACATCAGACGTGCTTGTAAACCCACATGGGTATCGCCCATTTCGCCTTCAATTTCGGCTTTTGGCGTTAATGCAGCCACAGAGTCAACAATGATGACATCAACAGCACCGGAACGAACCAGCATGTCGCAAATCTCCAAAGCCTGTTCGCCAGTGTCCGGTTGCGACACCAATAAATCATCAACGTTCACACCGAGTTTGCCAGCATAGATGGGGTCCAACGCGTGTTCGGCATCAATAAAGGCACAGGTTTTACCGGCCTTCTGTGCTTGTGCGATCACTTCCAATGTCAGTGTTGTTTTACCAGAGGATTCTGGTCCAAAGATTTCAACAATACGACCCATTGGCAAACCACCGATACCTAACGCGATATCCAGTGACAGCGAGCCTGTGGAGACAGTATCAACATCTAATGCGCGGTTATCGCCCAGTCGCATGATAGAACCTTTGCCAAATTGTTTTTCAATTTGACCCAGTGCGGCGGCCAGTGCTTTTTGTTTATTCGGATCCATATTCTTCTCCACAGAGCGAACTTCTTAGCTGATAGACAGCATCATACTGTCTATCCATACAGTATCAAGTATTTTATTCACTGAATGATAACAAACCGGATAATGCCTCACGAATTGCCTGTAATCGGACTTGTTCACGATCGCCGGAAAAGAGATAACGTTCAGCTCGTGCTTCCCCTTCGCAGGTCTGCCAGGCGATCCAGACAGTGCCAACCGGTTTTTCTTCTGAACCGCCCGTTGGCCCGGCAATACCGCTGATCGCGACCGCAATATTGGCCTGAGAATGCGCCAGCGTGCCAGCTGTCATTTCGCGCACCACGGCTTCACTGACCGCGCCATATGTTTCCAGCGTGGTGGCTGCGACGCCGAGCATTTGTTGTTTTGCTTCATTGGTATAGGTTACAAAGCTGCGGTCAAACCAGGCTGAACTTCCAGAAACAGCCGTGATCGCGTATGCTACGCCACCACCGGTACAGGATTCTGCCGTTGCCGCCAGCCAATTTTTGGCTTGCAGCACTTGTCCAAGCCGCTGAGCTAATTCAATAATATCCTTCTGCATGCTGACTCTCTCAACTGAACCTGAATCCATTATGCTACCAGCTTCTTCTGTGCCGCAATCACTGACCACCCATACCCCGATGATGCAACAATATTTGGGCCTGAAAGCACAGCATCCTGATGTGTTGCTGTTTTATCGGATGGGGGATTTCTATGAATTATTCTTTGACGATGCACGTAAAGCATCCGAATTACTGGATATCTCGCTGACCAAGCGTGGGCAATCTGCCGGACAACCAATCCCAATGGCGGGTGTGCCTTATCATGCCATTGAAGGTTATTTGTGCCGGTTAGTGCAGCTGGGTGAATCAGCAGCGATTTGTGAGCAGATCGGCGATCCCGCTACCAGCAAAGGGCCGGTTGAGCGCAAAGTCGTCCGCATTATCACACCGGGCACGCTGACCGATGAAGCATTACTGAATGAGAGACAAGATAACCTGATTGTCGCGGTCGATTTTGTCGCCCCGTATTATGGTTTAGCCGCGATGGACGTTGCTTCCGGGCGATTTATTGTTAATCAGTTCACCAAACAAGAGACACTGGCTGCAGAATTACAACGTCTGAACCCAGCAGAATTACTGTATTCCGAAACCTTCCCAGAGCTTAGTCATCTAGGACAGCGCCGAGGCATGCGCCGCCGCCCAGCATGGGAATTTGAATTCAGTACGGCTTACCATCTGTTGTGTCAGCAATTTGGAACACAAGATCTGCGCGGCTTTGGTGTAGAAGAGCAAAAAATTGCGCTGCAAGCGGCGGGCGCCTTAATGCAATATGTACGCGATACCCAGCGTACTGCCCTACCCCATATTCAAGGCCTTCGCTTGGAAAAGAGCGAACAGATGGTGGTGATGGATGCAGCGACCCGTCGCAATCTCGAACTGACCAGTAATTTATCCGGCGGTTTGGATAACACATTGGCTGAAGTGCTGGATGCTACCGCGACACCGATGGGCAGCCGATTGTTAAAACGCTGGTTACATCAGCCTGTGCGCAATAAAGCTCAGTTACAACAACGTCAGGACGTGATCACTGAATTGCTGGATCAGCAGATGATGCCGGCGCTGACTCCGGTATTAAAACAGATCGGTGATGTTGAGCGTATCTTAGCTCGTCTGGCACTACGCTCTGCACGACCTCGTGATTTGAGCCGCTTACGCAATGCCTTCCAACAATTACCGGAATTACAGACCATCCTGAAAGACAGTCAAACGCTGCAGGAACTCGCACAAACCATCCAGACCTTCCCAGAATTGCAGGATCTGCTGGAACGCGCGGTAATTGAAAATCCGCCCGTCGTGATCCGTGATGGAGGGGTTATTGCCAGCGGTTATAGTGCAGAGCTGGATGAGCTGCGCGATCTGGAAAATGGCGCTACCCGTTATCTCGAACAACTTGAATTGCGCGAGCGCCAACGCACCGGCATCAATACACTCAAAGTCAGCTATAACAAAGTGCATGGTTTTTATATTGATGTCACCAAAGCCAATGCGCATCTGGTGCCGAGCGATTATATCCGCCGCCAAACACTGAAAAATAATGAACGCTACCTGATCCCAGAACTGAAAGAATACGAAGAAAAGGTACTGACCGCTCAAAGCCGTGCTCTTGCGTTAGAAAAACAACTTTATGAAGATATTCTGGATCAACTTCTGCCGTATTTGGCGAAGTTACAAATCAGTGCAGCAGGGATTGCCGAACTAGACGTCTTGAATAATCTGGCTGAACGGGCGCAAACCTTAGATTATCACCGCCCCGAGCTGATTGATGAGGCAAAAGTCATCATCCAAGGCGGCCGACATCCCGTGGTAGAGCAAAGCCATCAAGTTCCGTTTATTGCTAATGATCTGCAACTGCATGAGCAGCGCCAAATGTTGATCATTACCGGCCCCAATATGGGTGGTAAATCGACTTATATGCGTCAAACTGCACTAATTGTATTATTGGCCTATATTGGTTCTTACGTGCCAGCCGCCTCAGCACAGATCGGTCCGATTGATCGTATTTTTACCCGTATTGGCGCCTCCGACGATCTGGCGTCTGGTCGTTCCACATTTATGGTGGAAATGACGGAAACCGCAAATATTCTGCACAACGCCACACAACAAAGTCTGGTTTTAATGGATGAAATTGGCCGTGGTACCAGCACCTATGATGGTCTGTCGCTCGCTTGGGCTTGTGCCGAGCAGTTAGCGAAAAAAATTAATGCCTATACCTTGTTTGCTACCCACTATTTCGAGTTAACGCAGTTACCCGAGCAACAAAGCAATATTACTAACGTTCATTTTGATGCGATTGAACATGGCGATTCGGTGGCGTTTATGCACACAGTGCAAGATGGCGCAGCGAACCGCTCTTATGGCATACAGGTCGCAGCACTGGCGGGTGTACCTCGTTCGGTGATCAATCAAGCCAGGGCAAAATTACATGAGTTGGAAAGCCGTGATCATAGCGCGCCGACAGTGAAAAACGGTGACTCTCAAGCAGCTGCAATGCCATTACCTACCATAGAAGAAAATGAGTTGTATAACGCGTTAGATATGCTGGATCCAGACCAGCTCTCACCACGGGATGCGCTGGATTGGTTATATAAACTCAAAGTGTTAGCAGAAAAAATCCACTGAAATCATTATTGCCTGTTGACGATCTGAAAACAAAATCGCCGGACTTAATGCCGGCGATTTTTATTCTGTGACAAAACCACTTAATCAAACTGGAACAAAGTTTCGACAGATAAACCTTGTTGCGTCAGCATCTCTTTCATACGGCGTAAGCCTTCGACCTGGATCTGACGAACCCGTTCCCGAGTTAAACCAATTTCTTCGCCCACTTCTTCCAGGGTAGCAGGCTCATAACCCATTAAACCAAAACGGCGCGCTAACACTTCACGTTGTTTCGGATTTAACTGCTCCAGCCAGACCACTATGCTGTGCTGCATATCATCATCCTGCGTCTGATCTTCAGGGCAATTAATGCGATCATCGGTCAGGATATCGATCAGTGATTTATCACCATCACCGGCAATGGGTGTATCGACAGAGCAAATTTTTTCGTTCAGTTTGAGCATACGAGAAACTTCGTCTACCGGCTTATCCAGCAAAAATGCAATATCTTCAGCGGTAGGTTCATGATCCAGACGTTGGGCTAGTTCACGTGCCGTACGCAGATAGACATTCAGCTCTTTCACTACATGGATCGGTAAGCGAATGGTGCGCGTTTGATTCATGATGGCACGTTCAACAGTTTGACGGATCCACCATGTCGCATAGGTTGAAAAACGGAAGCCACGTTCCGGATCAAATTTTTCAACTGCACGAATAAGACCTAAATTGCCTTCTTCAACCAAGTCTAATAATGCAAGACCACGATTATTGTAACGGCGGGCAATTTTAACCACGAGGCGTAAATTAGATTCAATCATGCGGTTACGGGCAGCTTCATCACCGCGTAAAGCACGACGAGCAAAATAGACTTCTTCTTCTGCGGTCAGCAACGGTGAAAAACCAATTTCACCCAGATAAAGCTGAGTCGCATCCATGACTTTGGTTATGGTGGGAGATAGTAATAATTCATCAACAGGCTCAATTTCTGCCATGTCGACATCAACATCAGTAATGTCTTCTACGTCATCAACCGGATCTTGTAAATCCAACAGATCTAAGTCGCTATCAGCACGTTCAGTTACACTCATGGCCCCCTCCTTGAGCTCCACAAAGTGTCTGATAAGACAGGTAATGTGGAGCTATCGTTTCGGCAAATATCTCAACGGATTTACAGATTGCCCACGGTAACGAATCTCAAAATGCAGTCTGACATCTGATGATTCGCTACTACCCATATCGGCTATCTTTTGCCCAGCTTTAACCACTTGCTGCTCTGTTACTCGCAACGCATCATTGTGAGCATACGCTGAAAGATAATCTTCGTTATGTTTGATAATGATCAGATTTCCATATCCACGAAGAGCATTCCCCGCATAGACAACTCGCCCACCTGCTGCAGCGACCACCGGCTGACCACGCTTACCTGATATATCAATCCCTTTATTACTCTGTTCACCAGCACTAAAACCACCAACAACGGCTCCTCTTGCTGGCCAACGCCAAGTTAACAACTTGTTATTAACTTGTTTCGCAGAATCAGAGTAATCTGTTTGATTTTTGTCAACAACCGATTTCGAATTGCTTTTTTCAGATTTCTGATCTA
Source organism: uncultured Tolumonas sp. (assembly GCF_963556105.2). Lineage (NCBI taxonomy): Bacteria > Pseudomonadati > Pseudomonadota > Gammaproteobacteria > Aeromonadales > Aeromonadaceae > Tolumonas > uncultured Tolumonas sp. The sequence goes on along the minus strand of NZ_OY829944.1, from coordinate 573,705 downwards.
CAGCACGCTCCGTATTAAAGGAGTCTTTTGAACCAAAATCTGGACTGTTTGTTGCATCGGAAGTGATGCCTGTAGATGTTTGCGCCGGGAAACGAATTGTTTGACCTGGATGGATCACGTAAGGCGCTTTGATATGATTAAACGCACCTAACTCAGCTAAACGAAAGCCGTTTTTTTCTGCCAGAATCGACAAGCTGTCACCGACTTTAACTTTATGATCAGGCAAACTATGCGCTTCGACCGCATTAGACGGTGATGATAAGCCATTAGGCAGAGAATAATGGATCACCTGCCCTGTTCGCACATGGTGTGTCGCATCTAAGCCATTCTGTTCTGCCAATACGCGAACGTCGGCACCATACATCCAAGCAATGGCGTATAAGGTGTCGCCCGGCTTAACTGTATAAGGTGTACCTGGGGCTAATTTAGGACGCTCACTGGCTGACCCGACAGGCAATACGCGAGTTGAGTCATTCTTAAGAATTGGTGATGCATTATTACGGTATGAAGGTTTAACATTACGCTTACTACCCGCATCTCGTACCGGTGCTGGTGTGGTATTTAATGAACAGGCAGTTAACACCGCAGAAAACAGTAATATCAGAATGCAGACAACGACTGGTTGTGTTTTATAGTTACGCATGAATGCCCAAGCTGAATTAAACGTCACATTAATTCACCATGAACTAAAGGCACAAAGCGAACCGCTTCAAGCACTTCCGTTCTGGTTTTATTACCATATTTTTCTATCAGCAACAGTTCTTGCTTATACTCACCGACGGGGATCACCATTCGCCCCCCATCAGCCAGTTGCGCCAATAACGCTTCCGGTACTTTTTCCGCAGCAGCTGTGACAATAATTGCATCAAAGGGAGCTTTACTTGTCCAGCCAGCCCAGCCATCACCATGCCGCATAGAAACATTGTGTAAATCAAGCCGCTGCAACCGACGACGAGCCTGGTATTGCAATGCTTTGATACGTTCAACACTGTAAACATGCGGAATGAGTTGTGATAACACCGCCGTTTGATAACCAGAACCGGTGCCGACCTCTAATACGCTTTGCGGATTATGTTCGATCAACTGTTCAGTCATACGGGCAACAATATAAGGTTGCGAAATTGTCTGACCAAAACCAATGGGTAAGGCGGTGTTGTCCCATGCCTGATGCGAGATGGCTTCATCGACAAAGTAGTTGCGCGGCACATTAGCCATAGCAGAAAGCACTCGTTCATCCCGGATGCCGAGTTCTTGCAACTGTTTGATTAACAAATAAGCCACCGTGCCACGCACGTTATTTAAACTCCCCAATCCATGATGCCAGTTCAGCGACACTGGCATACGCCGTCATATCAACTTGCAATGGCGTAATGGACACAAATCCATGTTCAATAGCATGGAAATCGGTGCCTTCGCCCGCATCTTGCTTTTCACCCGGCGGACCAATCCAATAAACAGGTTTACCACGCGGATCTTGCATCACCAGCATTTTTTCACCACGATGGCGATTACCTAATCGGGTGACTTTTATACCTTTAATTTGCTCTAACGGCAGATCGGGTACGTTAACGTTCAGGATCTGATCTGACGGCAGTGGATGTGTCCGTAACCGAGAAACCAGCAGGCATGCATAATGGGCTGCAGATGCAAAATGAGTTTCACCAACTAATGATACCGCAACCGCAGGTAAGCCCATATGTCGGCCTTCTGTCGCCGCAGCGACAGTGCCGGAATAAATCACATCATCACCTAAATTGGCGCCGTGGTTAATACCTGATACAACGATATCCGGCCAAGGATCCAACAATTTATTCACGGCAAAATGCACACAATCAGTTGGTGTGCCTTTCACAGAATAACGTTTTCCCTCTTCGAGTATTTCAACCCGGATCGGATTTTCCAGCGTCAATGAGTTACTGGCACCACTACGATTACGATCAGGTGCGACGACAACCACATCTCCCAGCGAACGTAATACTTCACTCAGACAGTGCAAGCCTTGTGCATTCACGCCATCATCGTTACTGACCAGAATTTTCATCGCGCGTATTTTCTCTTATATTGACCAGTTCACGGATCAAACTGGTAGCATAACTACCGGAAGATAATGAAAAATGAAGCTCTAAGGCATTATCTAACCAGCGCCAGCGTAAATCATTAGTACGTAATACTGCACGGCGACGTTCTTGTTGCATGCCGGCCTTTTCTAATGCCAGCAACCAGTCAGCATGTTCAGCTAAAACTGAAGACTCCCACGCCAAGGCATCACCTTCGGCCTGGCTAGTACCGCGCCCCCACAAAGGTGCCGTAGTGACTAACTCGCCAAACTCAATACGCTGGGCAAGTTGGTTATTACGCACACTCTTATCGACAACCAGACAGCTGTCGGAATGATTAAGCATCAGGCAGTCGCCCAGCATCGGCTCTTGCAAACAGTTATCACGGATCCGGGCAGCAACAACTCGGTTAAAAATATAACTCCGCGCAGCCGATAAATAGATCGCTCGTTTTTGCCGATCATTAATACGACGGCCATTAAACATATCGGCTGCAATCAGTAAATTATTACCATCATGGCCGAACCGCTGCGGGCCAAAATAATTCGGCACACCTAATTGTGAGATCTGCTGCAAACGTAAATCTAAATCTCGACTTTGCTGAATGTCGCGCAGACATATGCGGAATAAGTTACCACGCAATACGCCCGGTCTCAGCTTTTTATCGTGCCGAATGGTCTGCAAAACCTGAATATTTTCAGACGCAAACCCGCGTAGATCAGGATCTGGTTTGCCCGGCAGATGTAACCCAAACCATTGTTCAGTGATTGCGTGCCGATCTTTAAGCCCGGCCCAGCTGACGGATGACAGCGGCAATCCGGTATATTCCGACAGTAATTTAGCCACCCAAGCGGTGTTTTCACCGGTTTTTCGAATGCGGACAAACAAATGTTCACCGTACCCGCTCGGTATAAAACCGAGATCTTCAAACACCTGAAAATCCGCTGGTTCAGCTTTTAACAGTGCAGACTGGGTTGGCTGACCAAAACGGTATGGCCAGTTGAGATCAAAGGCATTATTCATCAGCAGCAACCAGTAAGACGACCGCTTCGACAGCAATACCCTCTTTACGACCCGTAAAACCTAATTTCTCGGTAGTGGTTGCCTTAACATTGACCTGTGAAAGCTGACTTTCCAGATCGGCCGCCAGATTGAGACACATGGCAGGGATATGCGGGGCCATCTTCGGGGCCTGAGCAATGATGGTGACGTCTAGATTACCGAGCCGGAAGCCGTTTGTTTTGACGCGAGCAAAAACATCACGCAACAGAATGCGGCTATCAACGCCTTTAAACTGTGGATCCGTATCTGGGAAATGACGACCAATATCACCAGCAGCAATCGCCCCCAATAACGCATCAGCAACGGCATGTAACACCACATCGCCATCCGAATGAGCGATCAGCCCTTGTTCATAAGGCACAGCTACGCCACCAAGAATACAAGGCCCGTCACCGCCAAAACGATGCACATCAAAACCGTGACCGATCCGGATCATGCCAACTCCTGTTGCTGCAGAATGAATGTGGCTAACGCCAGATCTTCTGGTTGCGTAACCTTGATGTTATCAGCACGCCCTGTCACCAGTAATGGTTTGAACCCAGCCAATTCCATAGCAGAGGCATCGTCAGTCAACACGACAGACTGAGCAAGACCGGCATCGATTGCATCAGCCAGTTGCTGGGTTGGAAACATCTGTGGAGTTAACGCATGCCACAGATGCCCACGCTCAACGGTTTGTTCGATATGCTGGTGCGGATCGGCTCGTTTCATGGTGTCTTTGACTGGCACAGCCAGAATCGCGCCATCTTCACCACGCGCTACAACCGCCAGTAAGCGATCCAAATCCGCATGCGTGAGACAAGGGCGCGCGGCATCATGCACCAACACCCAATCGGTTTCGACACAAGCCAAACCATTTAATACCGAAATTGCCCGCTCTGGACCACCAATGGTGACCTCAATTTTAGGATGCGTCGCCAAAGCCAGTGATGGGAAATAATGATCATCTTCCGCAATCACCACCACAATCTTTTCAATCTGTGGATGTGAAAGCAAACGCGTTAACGTGTGTTCGATGATCGTTTTATCGCCTAATGGCAAATATTGTTTCGGCTTATTAGCCTGCATCCGGCTTCCCCGGCCTGCAGCGGGCACTACGGCAGTAAATGTCTGCATGACTTAATCACTCTTCGGTAGTGAACTATTCTTGTTTTGCCCAGCACTGTCGCGAGGCAGCACTCGGTAAAAAGTTTCTCCGGGTTTAATAAAACCCAGATCATTTCGAGCTAATTCTTCAATAGCTTCAAGACCACTTTTAAGATCTTCAATTTCTTCTTTAAGTAACATATTACGCTCTTGCAGCTTCTGATTATCAGCCTGCTGGCGTAATAAATTTTCTGAGACTTGTCGATATTCAACGAGTCCGTTTTTCCCGAACCAGAGCTGGCGCTGAACCAACGCCAAGACAACCATCAGGATAAGGGTAAACAGGCGCATGTCGTCTCCTCCTGGAGACATAGTTTCCCACATTCCACCATAAAAGAAAGCCCCGCCAATTGGCGGGGCTTCATCATTTTTTTTAGCGAAAACAGGAATTAAGCCTGACCTTTCACTTCTTTCAGACCGTTGAACGGTGCTTTAGCGCCCAGAGCTTCTTCGATACGAATCAGTTGGTTGTATTTAGCAACACGGTCAGAACGGCTCATAGAACCAGTTTTGATCTGGCCAGCAGCGGTACCAACAGCCAGGTCAGCGATGGTAGCATCTTCAGTTTCACCTGAACGGTGAGAGATAACTGCAGTGTAACCAGCGTCTTTAGCCATTTTGATCGCAGCCAGAGTTTCTGTCAGAGAACCGATCTGGTTGAATTTGATCAGGATTGAGTTAGCGATACCGTTGTCGATACCACGTTTCAGGATCTTGGTGTTAGTTACGAACAGGTCGTCACCAACGATCTGGATTTTTTTACCCAGTTTCTGAGTCTGGTAAGCGAAACCTTCCCAGTCAGATTCGTCCAGACCGTCTTCGATAGAAACGATTGGGAATTTGGTAGTCAGGTCTTCCAGGAAGTCAGAGAAAGCGTTAGAAGTGAAGATACGACCTTCGCCTTTCAGGTTATATTCTTTCTTCTCAGCATCGTAGAATTCAGATGCAGCGCAGTCCATCGCCAGAGTTACGTCTTTACCCAGCACGTAGCCAGCAGCCGCAACTGCTTCAGCGATAACTTCCAGAGCTTCAGCGTTAGATTTCAGGTTAGGAGCGAAACCACCTTCGTCACCAACTGCAGTGTTGTAACCTTTAGATTTCAGAACTTTAGCCAGGTTGTGGAACACTTCAGCACCCATGCGAACTGCTTCTTTCAGGGTCTTCGCGCCAACTGGCTGGATCATGAATTCTTGGATGTCTACGTTGTTGTCAGCGTGCTCACCACCGTTGATGATGTTCATCATTGGCAGAGGCATAGAGTAAACACCTGGAGTACCGTTCAGCTCAGCGATGTGAGCGTACAGTGGCAGGCCTTTAGCAGCTGCAGCAGCTTTAGCGTTCGCCAGAGACACAGCCAGGATTGCGTTAGCACCGAAGTTAGATTTGTTTTCAGTACCATCCAGGTCGATCATGATCTGGTCGATAGTAGCTTGATCCTGAGCGTCTTTACCCAGCAGGGCAGCAGCGATTGGGGCCGTTTACAGCAGCAATTGCTTTCAGAACACCTTTACCCAGGAAACGAGCTTTGTCACCGTCACGCAGTTCCAGTGCTTCGCGAGAGCCGGTAGATGCACCAGACGGAGCAGCTGCCATACCAGAGAAACCGCCTTCCAGGTGAACTTCAGCTTCAACAGTAGGGTTACCGCGTGAGTCGATGATTTCGCGAGCAATCACTTTGACGATTTTAGACATATTATCAATCCTCGTTTTAAGAAATAAACAACAAACAAAGTTATAAAATGTAGTTGCCCGCAATATGCCACAACCACGGTTATTGTCGATTAATTTAAGTGTCGTTTCATGTATTCACCCGCGGCCTTAATGAAGCCTTCAAACAGCGGATGTCCGTCACGAGGGGTAGAGGTAAATTCCGGATGGAACTGTACTGCTACGAACCACGGGTGATCTGGATTCTCTACAATTTCCACCAGTTTTTTGTCCGCAGACAAACCGGTCACTTTCAGACCTGCCGCTTCAATTTTCGGCAACAGGGTATTATTCACTTCATAACGATGACGGTGACGTTCCTGAATGGTGTCGCTGCCGTACAGTGCACGAACTTTAGAACCTTCCACTAAATGACACAGTTGTGAACCCAAGCGCATAGTGCCACCCAGATCAGAACCTTCAGAACGCACTTCTACTTTACCCTCTTCATCGATCCATTCAGTGATCAGACCAACGACCGGATAAGGTGTATCGCGTTTAAATTCGGAGGAATGTGCACCGTCCATACCGGCAACATGGCGCGCAAATTCAATCAGCGCAACCTGCATACCCAGACAGATACCTAAATAAGGGATTTTGTTCTCACGTGCATATTGTGCCGCCAGAATTTTCCCTTCCACGCCACGCTCACCGAAACCACCCGGTACCAGGATCGCATCCAAACCCTCTAATACTTCCAGACCTTTGGTTTCCAGATCTTGCGAGTCAATGTAGCGGATATTGATACTCAAGCGGTTTTTCAGGCCCGCGTGTTTCAGTGCTTCGTTAACAGATTTGTAAGCATCTGGCAGAGAAACATATTTACCTACCATACCGATGGTAACTTCACCGGTCGGATTAGCTTCCTGGTAAATAACCTGTTCCCATTCTGACAGATTCGCTTCGCCACATTGCAGGCCGAAACGATCAACTACCAGTTGATCCAAGCCTTGAGATTTCAGCAATGCTGGGATTTTATAAATAGAATCAACGTCTTTCAGCGAAACAACCGCACGCTCTGGTACGTTACAGAACAGCGCGATTTTCGCACGTTCATTCGCCGGGATCGCTCGGTCGGAACGGCAGATCAGAATGTCTGGCTGAATACCGATCGACAGTAATTCTTTCACCGAGTGCTGAGTTGGTTTGGTTTTCACTTCACCAGCGGCGGCCAGATATGGCACCAAGGTCAGATGCATGAACAGCGCGTTGTTACGGCCGATATCCACAGCTAACTGACGAATGGCTTCCAGGAATGGCAATGATTCGATGTCACCGACTGTACCGCCGATTTCAACGATAGCCACGTCATGACCGGCAGCGCCAGCAATCACACGCTCTTTGATCGCATTGGTGATATGCGGAATAACCTGAATAGTTGCGCCCAGATAGTCACCGCGACGCTCTTTACGCAGCACGTCGGAATACACACGACCGGTGGTAAAGTTGTTGCGACGGGACATCTTGGTACGGATGAAACGTTCGTAGTGACCTAAGTCCAGATCGGTTTCAGCGCCATCTTCCGTGACGAATACTTCACCATGCTGAATTGGGCTCATGGTGCCCGGATCAACGTTGATGTACGGATCGAGTTTCAGCATGGTTACTTTTAAACCACGCGCTTCGAGGACCGCTGCCAATGAGGCTGCTGCGATACCTTTACCTAAGGATGAAACCACCCCGCCTGTCACGAAAATATATTTAGTCGTCATGCTGAACCTGAAGAAGTTTAGGAATCACGCAGATGCGTGCGGGAGAAACAGACGGGATGAAATTATACCGCAAGCCCCCGCTCCTAACAACGGCAACAGGATACTCATTTGCATTGAGAGGAGTCTTGCGTTGCGTCAACTTCACTTCAATTGTTTAACTTGTTGCCAAACGGCCTCTAATTCATCCAAAGAACTCTCTTTTACTGAACGGCCCTGTGATTGAATAATGTGTTCCACCGCACGAAAACGCCGTTCAAATTTATGATTTCCGGCCCGCAGGATCTTTTCGGGCTCAAAACCAAGGTGACGAACCAAGTTGACATTGGCAAACAGCAAATCACCCAGCTCTTCGCCGAGCGCCGCTTTATCATAGTCAGCACGGTTGATCTCGGCCATGACCTCATCTAACTCTTCATGGATTTTTTCAATTACCGGCGGCAGCTCATGCCAGTCAAAACCAACCGTCGCACAGCGTTTCTGGATCTTATTGGCACGCATTAAGGCCGGCAGATTGTGTGGAATATCGTCGAGCACACTGGTAGCTTGTGCATCTTTTTCCTGTCGCTCTTTGGCTTTTTCCGCTTCCCAATTTGCACTGACCGCAGCGCTATCGGCAAATTCTTTACCTGCAAATACATGCGGATGGCGACGTACCAGCTTTTCACTGATGGTGCTCACCACATCCTGAAAATTGAACAGACCCTGTTCCTGCGCCAGTTGCGCGTAAAACACCACCTGAAACAGCAGATCACCCAGCTCAGATTTAAGCCCAGTGAGATCGTTTTGTTCAATGCTATCGACAACTTCATAAGCTTCTTCGATGGTATAGGCGGTCAAACTCTGCAAGGTTTGTTTTTTATCCCACGGGCAGCCATTTTCCGGATCGCGTAATTGCTGCATTAACGCCAGAAGATCTTGCATTGAGTAAGTGTGCGACATGAGGTGTTCCTGCTGAGAGAAAAACCGCCGCATGACATTGCGGCGGTGAGGGTCAATGTGGATTAGAGACGTTTGGCGTTGACGACATCGTTCATCTGGTTGATTTTCGCCAACATCCGGTTCAGCGTTTCAATATTGTAAATTTCCATATCAATATCGATATCCGCCGTTTGCTGTTTGACATTAGAACGGCTGCGCATGCCCAAAACGTTGATTTTCTCATTAGCGATAATGGTGGTGATGTCACGCAATAAACCCGAGCGATCATTCGCGGTGATGCGCACCGTCAGCTCATAACCACCGGAGTAATTCTCCCCCCAAACCGCATCGATGATCCGCTCTGGGTTACGACGACTCAGCTCTTTAAATTGCTCGCAATCTTCACGATGGATCGAGATGCCGCGACCTTGGGTGATAAAGCCAATGATGCTGTCACCGGGGATCGGCTGGCAGCAACGCGCTACATGCGTCATCAAATTCCCCACGCCCTGCACGACAATATGCCCTTTGCCAGTGCTGGGTTTGGTGTTTTTCATGCGGTTTTGCGTTTTACTTTCCAACTGTTCCAGCAGACGACGATCTTCCTCTTCTGCCGTTGGCTTATTCAGTTTTTGCTCTAGGAAGTTCATCAACTGATTGATGCGCACTTCGCCAGAACCTAAACCGGCCAGCAAGTCGTCAAACTCCATCAAACTCAGGCGGGTATAAAACTCTTTGACGGTCGCCGCCAGTTCATCGCGAGAGAGATGGAAACCATGACGGTCGACTTCCTTATCCAGCAGCTCTTTACCGGCCAGAATGTTCTTATCGCGATCCAATTTACGGAACCATGATGCGACTTTGGCGCGCGCGCGGCTGGTGCGTAAAAATGCCAGATTCGGATTCATCCAGTCACGGCTGGGGTTTGGCTCTTTCTGGGTAATAACTTCAATCTGATCGCCGGTTTGCAGCTGATAGGTAAATGGCACAATGCGGCCATCAATTTTGGCACCGATACAACGATGACCAATCATGCTGTGTACCTGATAGGCAAAATCCAGTGGCGTGGCGCCGGCGGGTAAGTCGACGACATCACCTTTCGGCGTAAAGACATACACGCGTTCTTCGAATACTTGCGTGCGCAATTCATCGACCAGCGAGCCGGATTCAACCATATCCTCCTGCCAGGCCAGCAATTTACGCAGCCAGGCAATACGCTCTTCATAGGCGGAATCTTTTCCGCCTTGCATGCCTTCTTTATATTTCCAATGCGCCGCCACACCCAGCTCGGATTCCTGATGCATTTGCTCAGTTCGGATCTGGATCTCAACTGTTTTGCCTTCCGGCCCCAGCACTACAGTATGAATCGACTGATAACCATTCGGTTTCGGGTTGGCGACGTAGTCGTCAAATTCACGCGGAATGTGATGCCAGAGGGTATGGATGATCCCCAGCGCGGCATAACAATCTTGCAGGCGTTTGGTGACCACACGCACGGCGCGCACATCGTAAAGATCGGAAAAATCGAGATGTTTTTTCTGCATCTTGCGCCAGATGCTGTAGATGTGTTTCGGGCGGCCGTAAACTTCGGCATTGATGCCGGCATCTTGCAGTGCTTTTTTGGTATCTAAAACAAATTGCTGGATATACCGTTCACGGTCGAGGCGTTTTTCATCCAATAATTTGGCGATCTGTTTATAGGTATCTGGGTGCAGATAACGGAACGAGAGATCTTCCAATTCCCACTTCAGCTGACCGATACCGAGTCGATTCGCCAGTGGTGCGTAGATATTGGAGATCTCTTTTGCCACCATCACGCGGGTCTCTTCGGTGGCATTTTTGACTTCGCGCAAGCAGGCAATACGTTCGGCCAGTTTGATCACCACCGCACGCACATCTTCCACCATCGCCAGCAACATACGACGCACGTTATCGACTTGCGAATCAGAGACATTAGCGGTATTGAGATTTTGCAAAAAGCGGATCGCATCAATATCGATGACACCCTGCAGCAATTTGCTGGTCACTGAACCATAATCTGCCGCGGCTTTAACAACGGTCAGATAGCCCGGTTCCAGCAGCGGGTATAACACCGCTGCTTTCAGCGTCTCCATATCCATGTGTAACATCAGCAAAATACCGATCATCTCGGCACTGCGTTTGGATAAGCGCTGCTGTTCGCTTTCGTCCTGAATTAAGTTATGACAATACTCAAACACCGAGAACAACGCCTGCTTATCTGCCTCAGGCAGATCCAGCGTTGTCATCCACTCGTTTAAGTCAAAACCCGTTTTCAGGTGAGTATCACGAACCGCAACCATGAGACGTTCGTCCTTATTATTTTCGTTCAAACAAGAAGAGAGATTCGACATGCCCGGTATGCGGGAACATGTTCAATAACCCCCACTGCTTTAAGCTGTAGCCCGGCTGTAACAGTGCACAATCACGCGCCGCTGTGACCGGGTTGCAAGAAACATACACGATCCGGCGGGCGCCACTTTTGGCCAGCCAAGGCATCACCTCTTCGGCACCAGCACGTCCCGGATCCAATAGCACCAGATCATAACATTGTTGCTGCCAGCCTGCGTTGGCATATTCCGCCATTTTTGTCAGATCGGCGCGATGAAATTCGGCATTAACCAGCTGATTCTGTTCAGCATTGTGCGTGGCTCTTTGTACCATTTCATCTACACCTTCGATGCCGGTAACCGATGCGGCATCACGCGCCAATGGCAAGGTGAAATTACCAATACCACAGAACAGATCCAAGACCCGGTCAGTAGCTGTCGGCGCTAACCACGCACGCACATGGTTGACCAAACGTTGGTTAACCTGTGAGTTGACCTGCAAGAAGTCGCCCGGCTGGAAATGAAGGCGTAATGCAGCCAGTTCATAAAAGCTCGGCGCCACTTCACTTAATGGTTCCGGATAACCCGTGGTTTGCAGATATAACGCACATTGGTGTTGTGCAGCAAACGCGAACAGCAGTTCTTTATCGCGCGCAGGCGGACGACCATTGTGCCGCAGCAGCATCGCCAATCCGCTTTCAGTGTCATACAGCTCGATATGACCCACATCACGTGCCGAACTCAGCTCATTGATCAGCGTGCGCAATGGCACGATGAGCGCCGATAAGGCAGCCGTCAGCACGGGGCAACCGCTGATTTCCACCAGCGCCTGGCTTTGCTTTTGGCGAAAACCGACTAACACACTGCGTTTATTTTTATCGTATTTCACCGCCAGACGGCAAACACGACGATACGCTTGTTGTTCGCTGCTTTCGACCCATGCTGGTGCAGGCAGGTCAATTTTGGCCAGCTGGCGGAATAAGCGTTGTACACCCTCTTGCTTGGCCTGACATTGCAGCGCTTGCGGCATCATCTGCGCATTACAACCACCGCATAGCTTAAATGCCGGGCAGAAGGGTTCGCAACGATCGGCGGATGGCTCAATCACTTTACGTAAACGGGCATGCGTATACTGTTTTTTCTGTTCGGTGATCTGCACACTGACTTTCTCGCCAGGCAGCACCCCTTCGACAAAACAGGCTTTCCCCTGATAACGACCCACACCGGTTAAGTGGTGATCTAAGTTATCGATTGTTATCTCTACCGCCTGGGTCGGTAATGCTTTTGGCTTGGGTTGGAAAAACTGAACCATATCTCTTGGTGGCTTATCGTTAGGTAGGTATGATGCTGAAGGAAAAGCACCGGAATACTTTATTGTCCCACAAGTACGGGTCAACAAAAACAGACTATGACGAAATATGGCCTGCGCGCCCGCGTTCTCGCATTCACTATTATACCTACGCTGCTGATTGGTACGCTTTTAGCCGGTTATTTTATTTTTCACCGCCACCAGCAAATCGAAAATTTCATGATCGAACAAGGCACCAGCGTGATAGAGCCGCTGGCGATTGCCAGTGAATATGGCCTTACCCGCTCCAGCCGTGAAGATCTGCGCCGTCTGATCAGCACCAGCCATCGTCGTAACTCGCCGCTGATAAAATCCATCGCCATTTTTACCAAAGACAACAACCTGTTTGTCACCTCGAACTTTCACCGCGATTTTATGGAAATGCGCTTACCGGATGGCAAAGCAATTCCAGAGCTCACTAGCGTGGAACATATGGATGATTACATCATTCTGCGCACGCCGATTTTGGCGGAAAACAGCTTGAGTGAAACGTCACTGCAATCAAGCAGTACACCGGAAGTGATCGGTTATATGGCCTTGCAGCTCAATACCGACAGTTCGGTGATCGCCCAATACCGCGATACCGCGACGGCAATTTTTATCGTGTTAATCGGTTTGGTGTTGAGCGTGATCTTTGGGCTAAATCTGGTGCATGTGGTCATTGAACCGATCAACCGCATGGTGCGCGCGGTGTATCACATCCGCGAAGGCCGCCTCGATACGCGTGTGCGCGGCAAGATGGATGGTGAGCTTGATATGCTGAAAAATGGTATCAACGCGATGGCAAAAGCGATCAGCGAATACCATAACGAAATGCAGCAAAGTATTGATCAAGCCACCTCCGACCTGCGGGAAACGTTGGAGCAGATCGAGATCCAAAACGTGGAGCTGGATATGGCCAAGAAACGCGCACAAGAAGCAGCGCGTATCAAATCCGAATTTCTGGCCAACATGTCGCATGAGTTACGTACACCACTCAATGGCGTTATTGGCTTTACTCGTCAGCTCTTCAAAACCCAACTCAGCCTGCATCAGCGCGACTATTTAAGCACCATCGAGCATTCGGCCAAAAATCTGCTCAGTATTATCAATGACATTCTCGACTTCTCGAAACTGGAAGCCGGTAAGCTGACGCTGGAAAATATTCCGTTCAACATTCGCGAGATGATCAACGACACGGTGACGCTGTTAGCGCCGTCGGCGCACGATAAACAACTGGAACTCTCGCTGCTGGTCAGCCAGCCGATCCCAGATCTGGTAGCGGGAGATCCGCTGCGTCTGCAGCAAATCGTCACCAACATCGTCGGTAATGCCATTAAATTTACCGAACAAGGAATGGTCAACATTCATATCAGCACTACCTTTGCCACCGATCAACAAACCGTATTGTTACGGATCCGCATTCGTGACACCGGTATCGGCATGAGTGGTGAACAGCTGATGCGCCTGTTCCAGCCATTCATTCAGGGCGATAACTCGATCTCCCGCCGTTATGGTGGCACCGGTTTAGGTCTGGTGATCAGCCAAAAACTCATTGAACAGATGGACGGTACCATGCACGTCCACTCTGAACCGAATCAGGGTTCGGAATTTACCATCAATATTCCGCTGGAGCTGGTGTCAGAAGAAGGCAATGTCTCCAGCGAACAGCTGTTGCTGGCCGGAAAAAATGTCCTGCTGTGGGAAAATGACCCGTGGAGCCGCGAGTCTTGCCTCAGTCTGCTCAATGAGTGGAACATGCAAACCGTATTGGCCAGTGATGAACAAACCTTCGTGGGTGCCACTTTCTATGCCATGGTGCTCGGTTTTGCGCCGGATACGCCAACCGACAAAATTCAGCAAACCGTCGATCTCTGCCTGCAAAACTATCAATTAGATAAGTTAGTGGTGTTGCTCAACTCCAGCGACCCGACGTTGCATGAACAACTGATGCAAAACCACAAGGTTTACTCCATCAGCAAACCGGTGATCCACACCAAGTTGCTGCAAGCACTGTTGCAGCCGCTGCCACCAGCGCAAACGCTGACACTGGCGGTGGAACAGCAAAAAGAAAAATTGCCGCTGCGGGTGCTTGCGGTTGATGATAACCCAGCGAATCTGAAACTGATTGTGGCGTTGCTGCATGACTTAGTGCAAGAGGTCCATTCCTGCCAAAATGGCCATCAGGCGGTGGCTCAGGCAGAGAAAACCCGCTTTGATCTGATTTTTATGGATGTGCAGATGCCGATCATGGACGGTATTCAAGCCTGCCGACTGATCCATCAGGATACCTGTAACCAACATACGCCGATCATCGCCGTCACGGCACACGCTTCGCCGGGTGAGCGTGAACGGTTGATGGCCAATGGCATGGATGAATATCTATCCAAACCAATTGATGAAGTGCAGCTAAAGCGCCTGTTGCTGCAATTTAGCGACACCACCGCCGTGACCACCGCCACTTTTATTGACTGGCCGATGGCATTGGAAAAAGTCAAAGGCAAAGACACGCTGGCAAAAGAAATGCTGCAAATGCTGGTCGCCAGTTTTGACGAGCTGATCCCGCTCATCGAACGCGCATTGGCTGGTCATGAATGTGCCGAGTTACTGGATGCGATCCACAAATTACGCGGTGGCGCGGCTTATTGTGGCGTACCGCAGTTGCAAGCCAGTTGTGCGGAGTTGGAACAAGGTTTACGTTCCGGTTTAACTTGCACGGCATTTGAACCGGAATTGCTGGAGTTGCTGGATATTATGAAGGCAGTTAAGCAAGAATCGGGGCAATGGCTGTCGTAAGCCGAGTAAACAGGCAAGTGAGATAACCTGCCTGTTTACATTTGGCTCAGCTTCGCTGGTTTTCGACCGGTTTGGCATACATTGCTTTCGCAATCTCACGCCATTTCGGATCCATCGCCGCCATGCGCTGTTCAAACTGAGCCCGCTGTTCTGGCGTCACATCTGAAGCATCAACGCCTGCAGCCAGTAAATTAGAGGCAAACAAACTATATTGCGCATGAATAGAACGATCAATCGCCGCCGCTAACTCTTCCGGTGTGGTAAAACCATCAGTCAATGGTTGACCGACGTTCACATGCACCCGGCCTTTGTAACCAATAATACCTGCCACGATACTTTCGATATCTTCGAATTCGCTCTTTTGATACGAACCGTTGGTCGAGGTTTCATACAATTCACGCGCTTTGGCTTCATCACCCGGATCGTACTCATAAGAGATCGCCACCGGTACGATGTTCAGCTGTTGCATGTATTCCACAAAGCCCAGTTTTTTCTGCTTACCGGCCATATAGAACATTTTCAGAATCGCTGGGTCAGTACGGTCATCCCCGTCTTTCGCCCGCCCTTCTTTTTGTGCGATCCAGATGGAATGGCCTTCTTGCAGTGAGTCAGCAATATAAGATGAGAGCTCACTGAAAGTTTTCGCCATCTCACGCGGGCCTTTTGCCGAACGTTTTACGATGAAACTTTTGTTCAACCGCATCAATTCTGTGGCACAAGGTTTACGCAGCAGGTTATCACCAATCGCAATACGCACGGTATCCAGACCGCATTGATACAGACCCCAATTCACGAAAGCCGGGTCCATCGCGATATCACGGTGGTTAGAGATAAACAAATATCCCTTATCAGACTGCAGATTTTCCAAACCTGAATACGTCACCGCATCCGTGGTCTTAGCAATCATCTGCTCCATGAAGTGGGCAACTTGTTGCTGTACGTCATCGACCGTACGGACATTCTGTACCCGGTTACGTAATGCACGACGAACCAGTGGTTTCAGCAGCCAACTAAAATAATTGACTGCTTTTGGAAAACGAAAACGCAATACAGCGCTGATCAGCTCTTCATCACTGATCAGACGCTCAATAGCAGCCGGAACTTCATTATCATTGTAAGGGCGGATCTCTTTATAACGATCCTGTTCATCAAGCGATGTTGTCATGCCAATTTCTTTCTACACTGCGACTAAAAACGGCGCAATTCTACACGGATTTGGCATAAACACTATTCATTGACGGGAAATAACCCCAGCAGATTTATGCCAATGCCCATTCAGCAGCGTAACTGGCATGCAATGTTGTAGTATCAAACACCGGCACCGTAGCATCACCTTGATCAACCAACATGGCAATTTCCGTACAACCAAAAATAATGCCTTCCGCACCTTGCTGTACCAAGGCCGCCATAATTTCGCGATATTGTGCCCGCGATGTCGCTTTTTCTTCACCGACACATAACTCATTAAAAATGACGTTATGCACTAACTGACGAGCAGCAGCATCTGGCGTAATAACCTCAAGCCCGTAATGCTCACGCAAATGCGATACATAAAAGCTGTCTTCCATGGTAAAGCGTGTTCCTAACAAACCGACTTTCCGTAAACCCGCCTGGCGAATAACCTGCGCCGTCGCATCAGCAATATGCAAAATCGGGATCTGCAGATGCGGTTGCATAGCAGGCACCAGCTTATGCATGGTGTTGGTACAGATCACAATGGATTCGGCACCCGCTTGTTGCAACCGTAGCGCAGCATCAGCCATCACCTCACCCGCCTCTTGCCAACGATCTTGCCGTTGCAAACTGGCGATAGCTTCAAAATCCATATTCCACAAAATCAACTTAGCTGAATGTAAGCCACCTAATTTTTGGCTGACGATTTCATTAATTAGCCGGTAATACGGCACGGTAGATTGCCAGCTCATGCCACCGATCAAACCAATCGTTTTCATTGTATTTCCTTCCTCATTATTCAAAAGAATTCAAAAATAGTTATTCAAACCAAATCAAGACCACACATGCCGCGGTCAGCGTACCCATGACGCGATTCCAATATTGCCAAGCGCGCGGCGTGGTTAACCATTGACCAACCTTGACACCAAACAACGCCCACATTGAGCTGGTTTTCAGCCCAACCAGAAAAAACACTACCAGCACCCAAATCACCGACGACCAATAGTGCTCGCCTATCAAGGTAAAACTACCAATGGCAGACAGGCTCATCAGCCAGGCTTTCGGGTTCATAAACTGAAACAGTACCGCTTGATGAAAACGCCATGGTTTCACCGACGGATCTTTTGACTTGGCATTCAAATCAGGCGCGCCAGCGGTAGTGATAAGCCAAGCCAAATAGAGCAAATAACCGGAACCACCGATCTTTAAGATCCATTGCAACACGGGCCATTGCTGGAACAACGCACCAACGCCTAACGCCATCATCATCAGCATGCAAATCAAACCACCGCTGATACCAACGATATGCTGGATTGAGCGCCAGAAACCAAAGCGGGCACCGGAGCTGGTCAGCATGATGTTGTTCGGCCCCGGTGTGACACAGGTGATCCAAGCAAAGGCAATCAGCGACAATAACAAGCCTTGTTCCATATGTTTGCTCCCTAGAATTAATTGTATCCATACAATTAGTGAAAAATGCCGATTAATGACTACATCAATCGTGTAATTCACGTTATATTGAAGCTCTTCAGCGGATCAATAGGTTTATTGTTACCATGACAATTTGGATGCCCCAACTTTCCGGACAAGGTCCGGTCTATCGTCAGCTGGCGCAAGCCATCGCTCAGGCCGTGGAACAAGGCGAGTTACAAGCCGGGCAACGTTTGCCAACCCATCGCGCTTTGGCCGATAAATTAGGTGTCACCGTTGGCACTATTACGCGGGCTTATGCGGAAGCGGAGCATCAGGGCTGGCTGACCGCACGCGTTGGTGCCGGTACCTATGTGCGTGAGGAAGCGCTGGAACCCGCCGTCAGTTGGCACATTCGCCAGCCCGATCCATCACGGATCGAGCTGTGGCAAAACCTGCCGATCCTGCAAGATCGTGAGCCGGCATTTCGTAATGCCATGGAGCAACTACTGGCAACCCCAGGCCGCATCAATGCGCTGATGGAATACAGCTCGGTCAATGGCGAATTATCGCAGCGGGAAATTGTCTGTGCCTGGCTGAACAAATATGGGTTCACCGCTACACCGGAGCGGCTGTTTTTCAGCTTTGGTTCGCAAAATGGTCTGCTGCTGAGCCTGATGGCATGTGGCGCCGTGGGTGAAACTGTTTTGTGTGAAGGGCTAACCTATCCGGGCCTCAGCACCTTATGTCATCCATTACGCATTCAGCTCAAAGGGTTGGCGATGGATGACGAAGGCATTCTGCCGCAGGCATTGGAAAAAGCCTGTCAGAGTGGCGGCTATCGCACGCTGTATCTCAATCCGACCATTCATAACCCGACCACCAGCATCATGTCACTGGCGCGGCGGCAAGAAATTCTGGTCCTGTGTGAACGCTATCAGCTGATCATTATCGAAGATGACGTACATGGCACCTTACCGGAAGTACGGCCACCGGCACTGGTTGAATTGTCACCGGAGCGCGTGATCCACTTGGGTAGTTTTGCCAAGAACACCAGTGCCGGTTTGCGGATCGGTTATATGATCGTGCCATCGCATCTGCATTCAGCCATGTCGATTGCGGTCAGAGGTTGTTGCTGGATGATCACGCCACTGATGATTGAGCTCACCTGCCAGTGGTTGCAATCCGGGCAAGCCGATCAGATGTTGCTCAATCAGCGCAAAGTGCTACGGCAACGTGGCGAGTTATTACGCCACCATTTGGGTGCACATCAGGTGCAATATCAAGAGGGCGGTATGCACGCCTGGTTGCCGCTGCCCGCACACTGGCGCAGCCCGGCCTTTGTGCAAAGCGCCGATAATTTAGGAATAGGCGTCGCCGGCGCGGAACTATTTACCGCCGGACACTTCCCCTCCCCCCAAGCAGTACGCTTATCGATCAGCCATCCGGGCGACAATATTTCACTGGATAAAGCACTGGGGATCTTGCGACAATTGCTCGATAGCGAACCCACTCCACAATGGGTGATATGAGGTTTACAGAACATGATCATTCCTTGGAAAGATCTGCCGGCTGCCACGCTAGATAATCTGATTGAGTCTTTTGTGTTACGCGAAGGCACCGATTATGGCGAAGAAAGCTTCTCATTGGCGGAAAAAGTAGCGCAAGTACGTCAACAGCTGGAACGTGGCGATGTGGTAATTTTATACAGCGAACTACATGAATCGGTCACTATTGCACCTAAACAGACCATTTCGGCAACCCAGGATGCAACAGAATTTTAAATTTTATTAATCCTGTTGTAACAAGCGGCTTATTTCCATAAGCATCTCTTGTCATTAGTTTTTCCGCACCTTATGCTAGGTCGTTATTGCGAGCTTACGTTTGTGTTTCGGCTGTTACCAGCTAGATCCGTAACTCGTTACTGAATTTGTGTCATTTCCGCCACAGATCCTGTTGTGAAGTTTCGATTGACTCAAAAATAGCAAGAATAGAAGAGCATGCCTCGCACTCCGGTTGCGATGCAATGACGATCAAGAGGACAAATAATGGTAATCGGCAAACCGCAAAGCGATCCAACACAGGAATGGTTTTTATCTCACTGCCATATTCATAAATATCCGGCAAAGAGCACTTTGATCCACGCGGGTGAGAAAGCAGAAACTTTGTATTACATCATCAAAGGTTCTGTTGCTGTGCTGATCAAAGATGAAGAAGGCAAAGAGATGATTTTGTCTTACCTGAATCAGGGTGATTTTATCGGCGAACTGGGTCTGTTCGACGATAGCGAAAATCCAACCCGTTCAGCGTGGATCCGAGCTAAAAGCTCCTGTGAAGTCGCAGAAATTTCTTATAAGAAATTCCGTCAGTTGATCCAGGTTAACCCTGAGATCCTGATGCGTTTGTCTTCTCAGATGGCTCGTCGTCTGCAGAGCACCAGCCAGAAAGTTGGCAACCTGGCTTTCCTGGACGTTACTGGTCGTATCGCTCAGACTTTGCTGAATCTGGCAAAACAACCGGATGCAATGACACATCCGGATGGCATGCAGATCAAGATCACTCGTCAGGAAATCGGTCAGATCGTGGGTTGTTCCCGTGAAACGGTCGGTCGTATTCTGAAAATGCTGGAAGATCAGGAACTGATCACCGCGCACGGTAAAACTATCGTGGTGTTCGGTACTCGTTAAGTTTTTCTGCTTCCAATAAAAAAGGCTGCTCATGCAGCCTTTTTTGTTTTCTCATTTTCTGACTATTAGGCGTTTACCACCTGAGCAACAGTCAGCGCAAAACGGCGCATACCTTCAGCAAACTCTTCCGCCGTCAGATTCAGCGCCGGAGCAAAACGCACCACGTTCGGGCCCGCCACCAGCACTAACACACCTTGTTCAATGCCGGCATCTACAAACGCTTTGGCTTTACCGGCGAATGCTTCAGTTAATACCGCACCGATCAACAAACCCTGACCACGCACTTCACTGAAGCAGTGGAATTGGGCATTAATTTTTTCTAATTCGGCACGGAACCAACCTTCACGTTCTTTGACACCGGCCAGCATGGCTGGGTCATTGATCAAATCAAACGCGGTTTCCGCCACGGCACAAGCCAGTGGATTGCCACCGAATGTGGTGCCATGTACACCCGGTTGGAACACTTGCGCAATCGCGTCACGGGTCAGCATCGCCGCAATCGGGAAACCGCCACCGAGCGCTTTGGCCGTCGTCAGAATATCTGGCTCCACACCCAGTTGCATGTAAGCAAACAGGCTGCCGGTACGGCCCATGCCGGTTTGTACTTCATCAAAAATCAGCAGTGCATTATGTTGGTTACACAATTCACGCACGGTTTGCGCAAAGGCTTTATCAGCAGGCAACACGCCACCTTCACCTTGCAATGGCTCCATTACCACCGCACAGGTTTTATCGGAAATCAGTGCTTTCAGTGCTTCGGTGTCGTTATATGGAATGTGCTGGATCGCACCAGGGCGCGGGCCAAAACCATCCGAATAATGTGACTGACCACCCACGCTCACTGTAAAGAAGGTGCGACCGTGAAAACCTTGCAGGAAAGCGATGATCTGGCTTTTCTCTTCGCCAAATTTTTCTTTGCTGTAACGGCGTGCCAGTTTGAAAGCAGCCTCGTTGGCTTCAGCACCGGAGTTACAGAAAAATACGCGGTCGGCAAATGTCGCATCAACCATTTTACGCGCCAGACGTAAGGTCGGTTCGTTGGTCATCCAGTTACTGACATGCCACAGACGTTGGCCTTGCTCGGTCAGGGTTTTGACTAAAGCCGGATGACAGTGACCCAGCGCGTTTACCGCGATACCGCCAGCCAGATCGATATACTCGCGATCCTGTTGATCCCACAAACGGGAAGCCAGACCACGCACCGGAACGAAAGCCGCGGGAGAATAAGTCGGGACAATGACTTCATCAAACCAACCACGCGTCACTTGCGTCTGTTCTGTCATACTAACTCCTTAGTACTGCACAACGAAAAATGAAAATTTAATCAATTAGAATGCATAATATATCACCTCAATAGGTAACACCCAATAGCGAAACTTTATTGCCGTAAGAAATTAGCTAATAATTCAAGCCCCTGCTCGCTGAGAATACTTTCCGGGTGAAACTGAACCCCTTCCAGTGGTAGCGTGCGGTGGCGAAGGCCCATGATCTCTCTGGATGAACCATCCGTCGGCAGCGTCCAGGCTGAAATTTCAAACTCAGCCGGTAAGGTGGCTTCTTCCACCAGCAAAGAGTGGTAACGTGTAACAGTCAGTGGATTATTCAATGCATGAAAAACACCGCGCCCATCATGCCCAATCACACTGGTCTTGCCATGCATCACCTGCCGCGCGCGGATCACTTTGCCACCAAAGGCCTGCGCAATCGCCTGATGCCCCAAACACACCCCAAGGATCGGCACTCTGCCCGCAAAGGTACGAATGGCATCTAATGAAATTCCCGCTTCATTGGGTGTACATGGCCCCGGAGAAATCACCAGATGTGACGGTGAAAATGCGGCGATATCTGCCAGTGTGATCGCATCATTGCGGCGTACTTCAACTTGTGCGCCCAGTTGCCCAAAATATTGCACCAGATTGTAGGTAAAAGAGTCATAGTTATCGATCAAAAGCAACATCATAGAACCAAGTTATTGATTTTATTTAAATAAAATAAAATAAAATAAAAAAATACCCTCATTGATACCCTCATATTTTCTGGATACTTACACTTGTGTACTGATCAGGAATGATGGTACTTGAGATAACCGAGTCTGACACATTAATCAATAATAATCTGAACATTGTAACAAAAAACCATGTGCTTATTATCCTTAATTACATTATAGACCATCACTTGTATGACCTCTATTTTCTATTAAGATATAAGAGCTAGATAATCCTTTCCCCTCTTTAATTGCTGCTTTTTAGAATAAACCTATTATTAATAACATCTCATAATTTAGCCGATATTAGTTAGGCAATGCATTATTACATTTGTATAAAATTTACTGCATTAAATGCTGAATCATTTACTAATCAACACTCATAGCAAGATGATAATATTAATAACTTATTCCTAAACAACGTTTTACTCTATTAACCACTTATCTTATTGCTAGTAAGTTTTCAGAAAAATAAATTTCATATCCACCTAAAAAGAAGAGATTGATTATTTACATTGCATAATGTGAACACGCAAAACAAAATCTTTATACATTTTAAATTGAAAATATTAACAATCAATTTTGGTTATTAAATTTTCTAAAAACTTCTCTGGTGACAATCCATGTGCACCTGCTATTTTCTCCAATTTCTTATTAATTGCTTTTCCCTTTATTGAGTAGCTATTGTTTTTTCTATTGGATGAAATCCTGTATTTTTGCTGGGCACCACTTTTTTTAATTTGCCCATCATTTCTTTTTCATCCTCTGTCGATTGCAACCCAAAAAATATAAGTAGAAAATTAATTTGTTCAGTTTCTCCATCAAGGGAAAATAGCCAATCAGGGTGGGTTGAGTCACAATAATTATTTAAAACATATTCACTCGCCCATTCAATCATTTGCTTGTTGTTTTTTATCCACCCTCTTATCTCTAATGAAATATTAAATCTAGCGCAATCTATTTCCAACTGATTCATGTAATTAATTTTATTGCATAAACTCTCATCCCAAAAATCAATAAGCTTTATAATTTCTAATTTTTTTTGACTACCCGCCCCAATGAATGGCCTAAGTTTTAGTCTTTTATATACCGGAATTCGTATACAAGAAAGAGGGCTTCCATCTGGTGCAGAGTCAAATTCTGGCTCAGTGATTTGCATCATTTTAACCCATACATAACTGCAACAACTATCGCTTAAATTAAAAACCCATTCTATTTCATCATACGACAAACAACTATTACTAAATTTATCATCCAAAAAACCAAATATCACCCTTCGATTATTAATCATTCGACGAGCATCTATATTCCACCTTGAAAAATCATTTGCAAATATGAGCTTTTTTCTAGGGGACTTTAGAATTTCTTCTATTATTTCATCCAATTCATTCTTTACTAAAGATAAATTATTTAACAAATCAAAATCCACAATCCTATTAAATAGATTATATAAATAAAAATAATGATGAAGGATTTTACGTTCATTTGGTGCTAACAAACTTTTATTTTTATAATTAACAGAATTACCAACCATGCTTACCACCAAAATTATATGTAAATTTAAAAAACAAAAATAGTATATTATTTGTAGATTTTTGGTAGAAAATAAAACAAAATTAGACATCAAAAAACAAAGTAAAACAAGCAAAAAACCTCAATCAACCCACAAAACAACATGAAATTTTCATTGCAAAACAAGAACAGCCTATCTTACTTAAAAAGCGAAGATACAGCTCTATCCAGAGTGGCCGATTGTAATAAATGAATTTAAAAGCTATCAGTATAATGAGAAAAAGCAACACACCTGAATATTCTGTTTTCTATAACACCCATGTTCATCTGATGAACAAATGCATGAACCTCAGAGCACATGCATTCTTTTACCATCAGAGGATATAAATCATGATTACCACCACTAAAGTTTTGGGCATTAAAGACGTCGCTGCAATGATTAGCATCTCACGCTCTACAATCTACGATTGGATGAACCCAGACTCACCTCGTTATGATGCAACCTTTCCAAAACCGATAAAGTTAAATGGTTCAAGTATTCGGTGGTTTGAATCGGAATTAATTGAATGGCTGAAGAGCAAACAGCATTAATCATTTTTAAATTAAATCTCCATAACTCTAACGCTATTTTCTATCAGGCGTACTAAATGCCTTTTTTGTAAAGCTTATTTAGGCTAGCACTAAAAATACACCAACTAAAAACCCCACCCCATTGAATATTGGTTTTTATATTATTTCTTGTTCTAACCATATACACACCAGTCTAATCTAGCTGTATCAAAAAGACCCTATTAATAATCATCTTAATTTGTAATGTATATGGCAGTAGTCATGCCTCAGCTATTGCCTTTACATGCTATTGGAGTTGAACGTGGATACAAACACTGCGCTTATAGAAGCATTAGATTTACCCACCATATTAGAAAACTCAACCTATCCTTATATAACCTCTACGAGGAATTACTCCATACTAATATCACACACTGGTCGGTATAGGTTGTTTGATGTTCTGGAGCAGATATCATGCTTAATTGAAGATAATGCTATATCAGATGCTAATCATCCAACAATTAATTTATTGGCTACCGTGTTGTCAAACAGCTTACTAACTGGATTGATTGCAAACGGTGAATTACGACACTCACCAAGTCAGCTATTTATTTATGATTTAAATAGAACATTAGAAATGTTCAGAACCATTGCTAACTCAAAGCAATTCCGAAAACAGTTGGCGAATCTATCTAGAATGACTACCCGTAATACAGTCAGCTTGCAACGATACGTAAACGATTTATTTGAGTTTCATAGCCGATTATTAGTTGTTAGGGTCGATTTTCATTATCTTAAGTCGGAATATGATAATTTATCGATAGAACAGGCAACCCAAGATCGTGATGTATTTATAAGACAGATAAAGCGTGAATACCGCTATTTGGTTGGGATGTGTTGGAAATTGGAGTATGGCAAAGATAGAGCCTATCACTATCATATGGTTTTTTTCTTTAACGGTGCGAAAGTTCGGCAGGATATTACGTTAGGGCAACAATTGGGAGAGTTGTGGTTAAAGGTGACTGAGGGAGCAGGAACCTATTACAACTGTAATGCTGATAAATCTAAATATGATGAATGCTACCTTGGGCAGATAAACTATGACGATACGAATAAACGCGCGGCATTGACTCATGCGTCTTATCTGACCAAAGTGGATGAAAGTATCATTGCGGTTCAGTTGAATGGCAAAGCTCGGATCTTTGGCAAAATGACATTACCTAAGCGAGCCTCTGCAGCCGGACGTCCCAGACTGCGGATCCCCCTGATTTAATCTCATTTCAGATATATATCATCTCCTTGAATACACTTCTGGTCTGTCTGTAGACCATTCTGTTTAAAGGAGAAAACAATGTCTCATTTAGTAGAGTCAATGGCCTATACAGGCGCTACCCCGTGGCATGGATTAGGCCAACACCTTTCACCGCAGCAACCAATTGAAAAATGGCTGATTGAAGCCGGTATGGACTGGACAATAGAACAAAGTGATGTGCTGTTTAATGTCAATAGCAGCGCATTACACATTCGTCCATTCACTGATTCCAAAGTCTTGTTTCGTTCTGATTCATTATCACCACTTTCTGTTGTTTCTAATCGCTACAAAGTCGTACAACCGCATGAGGTTTTACATTTCTATAAAGATTTGGTCTCAGCAGGTGGCTTTGAGTTGGAAACAGCCGGTGTGTTAAAAGGCGGTAAGAAACTCTGGGCATTAGCCAAAACCGGTCAGGAAGCGAAGCTAAAGGGAAATGACCGTATCAAAGCTTATCTGTTACTGGCAACCAGTTGTGATGGCACGTTATGTACCACCGCACAATTTACGTCAGTACGGGTGGTTTGTAATAACACGCTACAGATGGCGACTAAACAAAGTACCGGTGCAGTTAAAGTCCCTCACTCGACAAAGTTTGACCCAAAACAAGTCAAGGAAGCATTAGGTCTTGGCTTTTCATCTTGGGAATTGTTCATGCGTGATCTGAAACAACTCAGTCAGCGAACTGTCTCTCTGGATGAGGCAGAAAACTACTTCAGAACCGTGCTGGAAGAGCCTGTATCGATCGCCAGTGGATCTTCAAGCGCCAAGGTAATACAACGGCTTGGCGCGCTCTACAATGGCGCAGGGATGGGCTCAGAGCTGCTGGCAGCATCAGGAACAGCATGGGGTTTGGTCAATGCAATGACCGAATATGTGGATCACCATCGTCGGGCTCGAACTCAGGATAACCGCCTCGATTCAGCGTGGTTTGGTCAGGGTGCGCAACTGAAACAAAAGGCATTAACACACGCGTTAACCTTACTGCACTAAATAGACATTTCCCCCTTTTAATCCCTATCTAAAGCCCCTGACTGGTTCTGCCGGTCAGGGGCTTTGTTCGTTCAGGAGATGACGAATGAAAACACGTTATAACCAAGCGATCCGTTTAGCCTCTACCACGCAGTTATCCCGTGAGGAATGGTTACAGATCCGTTCAACCGGCATTGGTTCATCCGATGCGGCGGCAGCGATTGGCTTGTCGTCGTACAAATGCTCCCTCTCGCTTTGGCTGGAAAAAACAGGACGGCAATTACCGGAAGATTTATCTGAGAAAGAAGCCGTGGTGTGGGGCACCGTCATGGAGCCAGTTTTGGCCAAAATGTATGCCGAGCGCACCGGTCGCAAAGTACGGAGGGTCAATGCGGTGCTCCAGCATCCCGAGCATCCGTTTATGTTGGCTAATCTGGATCGGGAGGTGATCACCGAACATGGTACCGGTGTATTGGAAATCAAGACGGCGGGTTTCTACAGTGCCCAGCTATGGGATGACGGTGTGCCAGTAGCGTATCAATGTCAGGTTCTTCACCAGTTAGCAGTAACGGGCCATGCTTGGGCAGATGTCGCGGTATTAATTGCCGGACAGGAGTTTCGCATTTATCGGATCGAACGCGATGACGATAAGATCGCCGATCTCATTCAGCGTGAAGCACAGTTTTGGTCATGGGTGACAAATAATCAGCAACCTGATCCAGATGGTTCTTACGATGCGCAACAAGCACTGTTATCGCTCTTTCCGACAGATAATGGCCAAACACTGGATTTCTCAGAATCAGGTCCTTTCAATGATCTGTTTGCGGAGTTACTGATCCTCCGACACCGCAAAGAAGAGATTGAGGAACAGGAGTCGACACTGAAACACCGTATTCAGGCTGCCTTGGGGTCAGCCACCGCCGCTATCTTTCAGCAGGGTAAGGTCACTTGGCGCAAAGCGAAAGACCGGCTAGTTCCTGATCTTGACCGACTCTCACTGGAGCATCCAGAGCTACTGCAGCAATACGCGAAAGCTGTTCCTGGTGCCCGTCGTTTCATCATTCAACCCGCAAGGAGTTCATCATGATCAAAGGACTGGCAATAACGCCGCCTATCATCGGACGGATCTCGATTGGCCGTTTGGTGTGTAAAAATGATAAATGGCTACCCGAGAAAGACGACAGCTTTACGTTAACTACGCAGGTGAAAACCAAAGGTGACTGGCTGTTACATCCACTGCATCAGAAGTTGGCAGAAGCCGCTTCAAATAACAAAATCCGCGCTATTCCGGTACGGATGTTGTTCAACGACACGGATTTGAATTTGCGGGCTGAATACAGCGCGTTTGACCGCAATACAGGCAGACCGTTGTGCGTTGGTGATGGTGAGCGAGCCAGACGTGTTAGTGAACAGGGTGGAATGGAAGAACAGGCTTGTGCGGGACCACAGTTTTGCCCATTTGCCCGACAACATGGCTGCAAGCTCTATGGTCGATTAAATGTGCAGGTAGAGGGGCAATGTGATGAGTTGGGGAGTTTTATCTTCCGCACCACCGGGTATAACTCGGTGCGGACACTGGCCGCCCGTCTGCAGTATTTTCAGGCCATCAGTGGCGGGGTTACCCGCTATCTACCGCTGATGTTACGGCTTCGTGCTAAGACCACCACGCTCTCCTATCAAACACCTGTCTACTATGTTGACTTGACCCTCCGCGAGGGCGCTGAACTCGCTACCGTTATTGCCCAGGCGAAAGAGGCTGCCGAGTCAGATAGTGACGCTGGCATGGTAATGGATGAACTGGAGCAGACCGCGCGATGGTTACTACAAAACGGGCAGTTTGAAGATTCGGAGGAAGAAATACCGCTGGTCATGGAAGAGTTCTATCCGGTGGAACCTCACGCTGTGACACCGACAGAACAACCTTTGCCACAAACAGTCTCGCCAGTAACCGATAACGTTGTCGTACAGAAACGAACGGCCTCTCGCCCGACCAAACTCACCGAGAAACTGGGTAGCCGGACTAATTAATCCAATAGACCTGCAGCCCACCGGAGACTTTATTTCTTAATCAGGAGAACGAAGATGCATATCGCCGATCACCTCATTACCACCTATTCAGGACACACTCATCACGGCTTATACGCCGGAGAAGGAAACGTTATTCATTTAAATCATTACCACTACGCCGTGATTTCTAATTTGGAAGAGTTTTGCCAGCATCAACACTATTTTATTCGCCCCTACCCATTCCGACCTTATGCCCGCGAAGCCAGTCTGCAACGGGCCTTTGATCTGTTGCAATCAGCTAACCCGACGCGATTCGATACCGATGAACAATTGGTTGCGTGGTGTATCAAAGGCGCTCCCGTTGTGCAGGAAAAAGCAATCAATTGGAAAACAGAGGTGTTACAGCCAGTATCATGGATCATCGTTGAAAGTCTGGTGAATAAGGCATGGGATAAATTCACCGAGCCTAAAGCCAACAAACTCATTTCCTATCTAGGCATAGGAAAACTGATCCGCTATCTGAAATAGAGACCATCCGTTTCACACCGATATTCGCAATACACTGAACTATCACGGACATAAATAGAGACGAAAGACCTGGTACTGGCGTAGACATTCTTACAACCAACGATTTTAGGGAGAGAAATATGTTGAAGAACATTCTGGCCACGATTGGTTTCTTGGCTGTTGTGAAACAAGGGTATGATTTTTACTGTCAATATCATGAGCTGAAGCTGGAGAACGATATATTGCGGGAGCAGCAAGAAGGGAAACCAACCGACAAGTAGATCAACAGATATTGATGATAGCAATCGGTACCCAATTTAGCTTTTTTAAACATAAATAAACTAAAGGGTCAATCAGGCGATAGCGTTGATTGCCCCTTTAGTTCTCTAAAAAACTGGTGCGGACTCTTTTTTTAGTGTTGTTATTCGTTTTAAACAAACCAGTATTTCATTACATGCCTCTCATTATCTATGACATAAACAACATGAGGTAATTAAAATGACGTACACCCATGACTTACAAGCTCTGATCGATAGTCTATCCCCCATCAATCCAAGCGATTATGGCTCTTCGGATATACGTTGTATCAAAGATGTTTTTTTTGATGCTTTAAGTGCTCATCCAAGAGTATTAGCTATTCGTTGCAGATTGACGGTGCCGCAAGAACATATTCACACCAGGAAAAAAAACTCGTTTCAGATTCAAGAAAAGTTATTAATTCAGTTTATATATGAATTTAAAGACGAACTAGCAACTGATCAGCGGATAAAACGAGAACAACGGCGTCGAACACATGGTTCGGATGTTTTCTATTTCTGGAGAACAAATCGGAATGCGGCAGGAAATATTTATTACGATTTATTTATCATGGTCAACAAAGATGAATATCACAAAGTAAGTGACTACGAGGGAACAGATCTATCTGCCATGATCATTCGCGCTTGGGCAAGCGTTATACGACTATCGGCTAAAGAGTCTTATGAATATGTTTTCTTTTCAAAGCGTTATAAGCTGAGTAGTAAAAGAGAAAATTTCATTGGCCAATTACAATGCGCGTTTGATAGAGTTTGCTCAATGCTCCAACGGAACGAACCAACTCACTGGTCTAATGTTTGTCATTTCGGGTCATCTCAATACCACTTAGCTCATCAATAAATTGCAGTAAGGAGTCAATATGCAACGAATGGGTAAAAAGATATATTCTGAACATTGGGAAAAAGAAACTGAAAGTCTAAATAACCAAGGCATATACCAAACGCTTTCAAAAATTACGCCTAAAAAAAATACAATTGAAATTGGATGTGGAACTGGTGTCACTAGTCGATATTTGGCATCTGATAGAAAAGTTCTCTCTATTGATAATAATGAGCATTTGATCGAGAAAACTTCACAAACATTGAAGGATATGGAATCACCGCCAACAATTATTCATGCAGATATTTTTGAACTTACTAGTGAAATTTTAAGTTCAATTAGAGATTTCAGTCCTATAGTGGTTACAGGGTGGTTTATAGGATCACATGCAGACGACATTGATAAACGCACAGATCCCTCATTAGCAATATATAAAAAACCTAAGTTATATAGGGAAAGTATAGAAGACATTATTGTTGGTAAAATTGGGGCTATTGATACGGTTGAATGGGTCCATTTGGCAAATAGAGGTGAAATATCAGCACTCGCAAGTGAACAACAGATTATTCAGGCAACAGTTGATGAATATAATGCTCGTGTGTTTTCCCCTAATGGCTTTGAGGTTGAAGAAGTTAAGCTATTAAAATGGGATCGAAATAGAAGTAATTTCATGTATGTCAATTCACCAAACCAGAACTATAAGGGAGAACATACCATCCCAGTATTCATATCAATCCTGGCAAAGCGTAAAAAGACCTAACAAACTTGGTGTGGGACCACGCTGCGGCCCTACAGTTTGAAATTAGATTTACCAAAAATATTTGTGGGCTACATGCTTATTTTTCTATCTATCATTGTCATTTTGTTCGCTGATTTCACTCAGGGTCTTACCAGTCAATCTGTTATGGCCTATGGTACAGGGATTGTTATCAGGTCAATAATACAGCAAATTGAAATGCTTAAATTTTCTTCAGAAATTAGCATGGTAAAACTTGGTTCAATAGGTTGCTCAGGGGTATTAGTTGGTGCTGTTTCTTGTTTAATCGCGTAACAAGTTTAGATAGGGGCGCTGAAATGCGTCCATATTATCGCAATATTTTTACAGTTCTTTCTTCTGAATCACCCTGTTTCAACATCTTTCCAATGGTGCGTAATATGTGACGGATCTGTTGTTCGTTATGAGCAGGCAACCGATGAGGTGTTAGGATTAATTGTTTCATAGTTCACCTTCCGGTGATTGTTGTCTGTAGATGCTTTTTTATCGGCCACGAAGGAAAGTTTAATAGGGGTAATGTGTAAAATTTAACTGGCTGTGGATGATCAAAGACGCTGATGTATTACTTGATAAGCTCACTGT
This sequence comes from uncultured Tolumonas sp., assembly GCF_963556105.2. Taxonomy (NCBI): domain Bacteria; kingdom Pseudomonadati; phylum Pseudomonadota; class Gammaproteobacteria; order Aeromonadales; family Aeromonadaceae; genus Tolumonas; species uncultured Tolumonas sp. The sequence goes on along the minus strand of NZ_OY829944.1, from coordinate 542,028 downwards.
TTCACCAGCAAAGCGCCAGAAACAGAGATACCCGCACAACGTCATAACAAACAAATACCAGAATGCTGTAGCGTTCAGGAATTGTCAGCCCACCAAAAGCAGTCAGTGCAATTACAGCAAGCATTGAGAGCCAGCCTTGTCATGTTATAGGTACACCTCAGCCAAAGCCGTAGCGCATTGCTGGGAACCAATAGCAATTATCTGACATCGTTAACTCGCTGGTTTTATCCGAATGATATCGGAAGGTCATCAGAAAACAGCATAAAAAATCCAGAGACTTGGAGATCTTTAGATTTTGATCCTAATTTTCGGTCAGGGATGCTATCGCGCCCCACGAATAAAAGTTAGGCATCTATTTGCGGAAGTGATATTCCTTCAAAAAATTGAACAGAGATCATTTATCACCAGAAGTTATTTCTTACAACATAAAATGTCGTTCTATTATTACTTTTAATTATTATCAGCTTGTCAAGTTAGCCTCTACACACAAATTCATTTGCCTTGATCACTCGTCAGCATTAGATTCAAATAAGGCATACGCAAAATCAGGTTTGGAGATATCACTTGAGTAAATTTCAAAATATATCGATTCATGGCGGCAATAATCAGTTTGGAGATAATAATACTCAAAATAATGTAACCAATAATCACTACCATCCCCACAACAATAATGGTCAAGGTTCGAATGGTGATGAGGCAATCCCTCTTATTGTTGGTACAGTAGCAGGATTGGCAGCTCTTGTTTGGTGGTTTTTCAGTCATATCGATCAGGTTTATTACTATCTTAATATTCTCACTTTATCTTCTGTTGCTTTGTCTGCGGCTGCCTTGCTAATAATTATTGTGAGTGGAGTTACTGATAAAAAAGATGTTATTCGATTTTTTGGTAGTGTTCTTTTTGCTATTTGCTTGTTCGGTTTGGCTATGCTGTCTCGCGAACACGCTCCCGATGATGTTGTTCAATTATCGCAACACACCAAGTTCACCGAGTTTTGGCATAGATTAACTGCTCATGGAAAGGATCTCGTTGTAGCAAATTTTGTCGCCGCTTTAGCTATTGCACTGTCAGCGTTTTTCGCCCATTTAGCATCCCTGCGGCAGTTTTCATATTCATTAGCCAGCCCTCACGGCATAGGTTTTTGGTTTCGCCTTTACAGAGCTACTAGAATTTTCAAAATGAGAGTGACTTTCGTAATAGTTTCGATTTGTAGCGGTTTAGTGTGGGCTGCTTTAACAGGCAATCTACCTAGTCTTAATGCCTAACAAGTCTTGATGAGCTTTATACCGTTGGATAAATCACTCATACGAGCACAGTAGTTTGTATCAAGATTCAATCAAAGTGAGTTCATGACTGGGCTTGGGTCAAACTCACTTTTATTGCCCCATTATGAGCTGTGCTTTGTTTCCTGATTCGATTTTATGTGTAAATTTTCAATACAAAAACTGATGTACATCCGATGTTTCATTCAGTAGATGTCATTGAGGAATTTGTTCGGCTAAGTTATGGAAATTCGCAGAGTTCTAACCAATAAATCATGAAGGTAATCTACAGCCTGAGAGCCTTTCGATTTTTTACTCCGATAAACAGATACTTCCATTGGTTCTAAAGGGCCTAATCCGTGCTCTTTGCCCAATATTTCAAGATGTGGTGGAACACTACACTGAGTAAATACAGCTATTGCAAGCCCACTTTCTACGGCTGCAATTTGTCCAGCCAAACTGGAACTGTTATAGACAACCTTATAAGGTCTTCCCTGTAACGCTAAGGAATTAATTGCACTTCTTCTTGCTAAGCTCTCACTTTCGTACACTGCAATCGGAATTGTTTCTCGACGCCACAGTTCAAATTGTGAAGTACCGACCCAAACCATTGATTCATGAAAGAGAAACGTTCCCCGTTTATCATTATCTCTGGATATTAAGGCTAAATCTAAATCATTAGTTTCTATCTTGGGGATGAGGCAAGTGGATTGCTCACACGTCAATTCAATTTCTACACCACCAAATCTAGGCGCAAAATTTCTTAATACGGGAGTAAGATATTTTGCTGCATAGTCATCGGGAACACCTAATTTAACTTGACCAACTAATTCATCTCCATGAAACGCAGCTTGAGCTTCCGAGTGCAAATCTAAAATACGTCTTGCATACCCCAGCAGCATCTGACCGTCCGCTGTGAGTTCTGTCTGTCGGTTACTTCTTATTAATAATTTTCGACCAACCACATGTTCTAATTTTTTTAACTGCATACTGACCGCAGATTGTGATCGATGCACCGAATTAGTTGCACAGGATAAAGAACCTGCATCAACGATTGCAACAAAGCTTTTAAGCCAATCAATTTGCAAATCTTGATAAGTCATACATTCGATTATCGAATAGGTTTGTTTTGAATTATGCGCTTTTCACTAATTTCAATCTAGTCTACCGTTGCATTCACTGTTGTTGGAATGTAGAAATTGCTTGTCATGCATACCTCTGAATTAAAACTAGAAATACCTGCCATACAGCAAGGATTTATCAAGTTAGTCCCTGTTTCTGTATTCGTTTTTGTGTTTGGGGCAGCTTTTGGATTAGCCGCATCTCAGGAAGGATTAAGTGAATCTGCATCTGTATGGATGAGTACATTGATGTTTGCTGGTGCATCACAATTCGGTGCATTAGATCTTTGGGGGACTTCGGTTCCGGTGTTACCACTTGCTATCACAGTATTTGCAATAAATGCCCGTCACTTGCTCATAGGGGCAACACTATATCCTCATCTATGCGAACTTCGTCCAGTAACCCGCTATAGCATTATGTTGGTTGCATCTGATGCAAATTGGGCTATGTCGATGCGCTCTTTTAGCCAGAATAATAGGCAAGAAGGCTTAGGGCTGCTTTTCGGTGGAGGACTCGCGCTCTGGGCTTTTTGGGCTGTTGGTACATGGGCTGGATTCTACCTTGGAAATACCATCCAAAACCCTTCTGCTTATGGTGTTGATATGGTTATGGGCTGTTTCTTATTGACGATGGTATTAGAGGGAAAGAAAGACGAAAAGACACCTGTGATTTGGCTGGTTGCCGCCTTGTCTTCGATGATGGCTTATCTCTATTTGCCTAAACATAGCCATGTCGTTGCTGGTGCATTAGCTGGCGGTTTGATGGGGCTTATTCTTGGAGATAAAAAATGAGCATTGATACAACAGAAGCTGGAACATGGATGCTCATTATCATCATGACGGTTGTGACAATCATGACTCGCTGGGGAGGTATCTTTGTTATGTCCTTTATTCCTATTAACTATCGCGTACAACAGTTTATAGCAGGCATGTCTGGCGCAGTCCTTATCGCAATTATTGCTCCTATGTTTATTACAGGAGATTTAGGTGGAAAGTTGGCTCTGCTAGTAACGATTGCGGGCACACTGATCATGAAAAAGCCTTTATTTGCAATTTCTGTTGGAATATTTGTTGCGAGTATGGTTCGTCATATGTAATTGGTAGCATCATTTAAGACTATAAAGATTAGATTTTATAATCATCACTTGACGCGCATATGGCCAACATCTAAATCACTTTTGTCCATTGGCGAATCAGTTCGGAACTATCGCGTTCCTGCCCCAAAGTGTGCTAGTTCAACACAACTGAACAACAAACTTTGAGCGGTTACATTTCGCTATGAGCAATGCAACTATCTTGAGGTGCATCTGTTCGTTCATTTAATCCGTAATCCCTTACGACAGATGCTACACGTATCCGATATTCTGTAAAAATACTATTTCGTCCGATAGTCTGGGCTTCTCGATGCTCTTCAATATTGCGCCAAGCACGAATAGCATCTTCATCACGCCAGAAAGATAAAGATAGAAATTTCCCTTTTGTTGTAATGCTTTCAAATCGCTCGATAGAGATAAAACCATCAATTTTCGCTAGCCGTGGTTTGAGTTCAGTAGCAATATCGAAATATTCGTTGGCCTTTTCTGCAATTGGCATTACTTCAAAAATAACTGCAATCATAAAAATGTCCTGTGGTTTTATACAAAGAGAAGTCTCTATGATTGTTAGTTTAATCATCATAGAGAGCGTATAAATTATTTTTAGATTTACGATCGTTTAATTGCTCTTATGGGTCATCTGTTCTTTTAAAATAAAATCAGTGAGACGCTCGATTTGTTTTCCCGCTTCATCAAAGTTGCACTTATCAAGCCATTTGTCGTATGCCGTTTGCAAGACAGGATATTCACTATCAATTATCGAATGCCAAGCCGTATCGCGGTTACGCTGACGCGTAACTATTGCTTGACGAAAAATACCTTCGAACTTGAAACCGTAGCGCAACGCAGCGGCTCGTGAAGGTGCGTTCAGTGAATCACACTTCCATTCAAATCGGCGATAGCCAAGGTCTTCAAAAACATACTTAACAAGTAATGATATGGCTTCCGTTGAGATACGCGTACGTTTTAGTCGTGGAGAATAAGTGACAGCACCCACTTCAATTACACCGTTTGACGCATCAATTCGCATGAGTGCAAGAGTGCCAACAGCTTTACCACTTGCCAAGTCTATTACGGCGTAATGCATTGGGTCGGTCAATTTAGCTGCTGTGGTTAAATAAGAAAGGTAAGCCTCGAATGTATCGAACGGTCCGGCAAATAGATAAGTCCAGTCTCTCGCATCTGGAGCAGATTGATATGCTTCGTAAAGATCTTTTGCATGGCGCACTGCATCAATACGTTCAAGTTTACAATAGAGTCCTGCAAGTGTTGTAGCGCTGGGAAATGTAGCACCTTGCCAATCAGACAGAGCAGCCCCGATTGGTTGCTGGAATTCATTCAATCTAACAGTCATGTTTCACCTTAAGTGGATGTCGATGGGCCTTAAAATAGATTAATCGTGGTATTATAAAAAGATCCACCAATTGACATATTATTAGGTCCACGTTGTGTTTGACGCTATAGGCCCCCTAGTACATGGTGCAATCTCCTCCACTGGAGAATCAATTTCGTTGCAGAAACAACTGATTGGACATTTGAAGCAGAAAATACTGATGGGGAGTCTACCCGCTGGTTCACTGTTGCCGTCGTCTAGAGTTCTCGCGGAGGAGCTTGGTGTATCACGTAACACAGTGGTTATTGCGTACGAACATCTTGTTGCAGAAGGCTATGTACTGGCTGATCGTCAAGGTACGCGCGTGATTTCAATATCTAATGTGGTTGGTTATGTACAAAATACCATATTAGAGCCAATCTCTCTGGCGCGACGGCTTGAGCCATTTTCTCGCATTCAATCCCAGCCAGTTTCTAAGACACTGTTGCTACCAGGGACTCCGGCTATTGATCGCTTCCCTGTATCTTCGTGGCGACGCTCACTCATCCGTGCGATAGATAGTTCATTACCCCATACACTTGGTTACGGGATACCAACAGGTGAGCCAGTATTACGTGATGCAATTGCTACATATTTGAGCATTGTGCGAGGAGTACATTGTGATGGCTCGCAGGTTATAATTACCGAGGGTACTCAGGACGCACTTAATCTGTGCGTTACTCTGCTAACGAATCCGAACGATATTGCATGGGTCGAAGACCCCGGCTATCGAGGTGCAAAGGCAGCCTTTTATGCTGGCGATCTGCAAACCATTCCAGTTCGAGTGGATCAGGAAGGCCTTACTGTACCACCAGATATGTGGCGTACACATCCACCAAAGCTCATTTATACATCTCCCGCGCATCAATATCCAACCGGCGCAGTGCTATCTGTCGCGCGGCGGCTGGATTTGATCGCACGGGCAATGCAGGCAGGTGCATGGTTAATCGAGGACGACTACGACAGTGAATTTCGACACAATGGCGAATCAATCACAAGTATGCAGGGACTGGTGCCTGATGCACCAGTTCTATACATCGGTTCATTCAGCAAAACGATGTTTCCGGCACTGAGGATCGGCTTTTTAGTCCTTCCACGAACAATAATTAGACAGGCACAGGGGGCATTGCATGAGTTACTGCGCGGCGGCCATCGCCTCGAACAGTTGGCATTAGCACATTTCATTGAGAGCGGAGAATTCGGACGACATCTTGGCCGCATGCGGCGTCTCTACCGCGAACGCCAACGAGTACTGCGTGACGCGTTGATGAAGCATTTCGCAGAGACACAAATTCTTGGAGGCAACGCAGGGATGCATCTGACATTGAAGCTGCCACCACACATTAATGATCGCAAGATCGTCGAAGATGCACATACACATGGCATTGCTGCTCGTGCTTTATCTACGTTTTCTATTGCACCAACAGAGCAAGAGTGTGGACTTGTGATCGGCTACGGAAACACACATGCAGAAGATATCCCTGATGCCGTAAATATTCTTGCCCAACTTATACAGGATGCCCTAACAAGTCAGTGACCAAGATATTTTGATGACAGTAAAGGATCAATGCAGTCTAGATGTTTCTGAATCATTTTTGTCCAGAACTGAGTTGAGGTGAATGAACTACTTTATCATTTCCACATTTCCTCTTCAGGTTCAAACAAAAATAATATTTAGATCAATTTACTTACAAAGAAAATTTGATAGGCCAACAGCCCTGCTACCTATATAAACCACTCAATGATCTGTTGCCGGGTCGGCACACTTCCTTCATGGATAACTAAGCTACCAATCATGATGCTGGGTGTATGTTTAACGCAGTAACTATAAATTTCATCTTTATTTTCAATGATTTCTATTTCCAATTCAATTTCGTAGTCAGTAGAAACCGCGCTCAGTAATTTAATAATTTCTGCCGTTGTATCGCTATCGCGGCTAAAAATTTTAATGTGTCGCGACATAGTCATCCTTATGCTAAAACCAAAAATTAATCTTTACTAATATAGCTGAATGAAATGCAACTGACATCACGGGCAAGTCCTGTCAAAAAAATGACCTCTCTAAATACGAAATATTTTTTCTTTATTGTTTCTGTCATACAGCGAGTACTAGAACAGGCAGCAACAACAATGAAATCATTAAATATCATGAACTTAATTTTTATTACAAAGTGGCATGTATTTTGCCATATTAAAAGTGTCTTTAGTTATAAATAGGTAGAGCAACATGAAGAGTCTCGCTGTCAGTTCAAAAATTGATAACGTTTCTGCTATTAACTGGACGTACTCAGATAGATTCAATAGCGCAGAAAAGCTGGAATTATTTGAACGCCTTCTTAGCCAAGAGACTTTGGTTGATTTATTGGATGTATTTGCCAGCTGGATTGAACAATATTTACCTATTTGTCGTATGCATTATGTGTATCAAGAGCAAAAAATTTCTGTCATCAGTCGAGGGAACGGGATCTATAAACAACATTATTCCTTACGGTGTACGAAAGCTATTTTGCTAGGGAAAATGACCTACACCTTGTCGGAAAAAATGAGACCAACTCAACATCGTCTGTTGTTACAAGCGAATGAATTATTGTGCATTCCTTTGCGAATGATCTTGAAAATGGAAGAACTGGACAAACAGGTTCGTCTTGATCACCTGACGGCCATAGGTAACCGAGCCTATTTTGATGAAGAATTGCATCTGGCTATTGCTCAGAATAATCGTCAGTTCAAAGGGTTAACTTTGATGTTAATTGATTTAGATAAATTTAAACAAATCAACGACAATCATGGACATCCAACTGGGGACAATGTACTGAAAATGTTTGCTGCGTTATTGAGTAGTGTTGTACGTAAAACAGATAAAGTTTTTCGATTGGGTGGCGATGAATTTGCATTATTACTTCAGCCTGCTGACAATAATACTGCTGGATCAGTGATTAACCGTCTTGAGATAAATCTAGAAAAACATGAAGAACTTAAGAGTTGGAATACCGCTTATAGCATTGGTCATGTCGATTGGCAAACAGGCATAAATGCCAAAGAACTTTATCAAAAAGCGGATGAAGAACTCTATAAAAACAAAATGCAAAAATGTAGTTTTTGAATGTGGTAACGAACCTCATTTACCATTGCTCACCTAAAGCTAAACCAAAATATTCAAACTGCGCTTAACTGAGCTTCGTTGAATCGGGGTAAAATCACTTGGAACTCTTTTCTTTTTGGTGAACGAGACCTCTAATTCCGATTTTTGTATATGCTTCTTTAAGCCAGCTCAGAAAGTTGGTGAGTTTTTTCATCGTTGCCTCTGTATAAATTTGCCATTTCTCTCTCTATCAACTAGCTTTAAATAACCACTAGCAAATGAAAATTAATACACTCCGGCCTCATTCTCAAAATGCCCCAACCTAACTCAGAGGGGCATTTTTATTACTACAATATGCGGTTTTTATCCTTGATGGCTTAGCTATGCCAACATGCATCCTCATATCAGGCAATGTTCACCGTTACAGGGATCGACTGTTATCGGTTACAATTATTATCGCTTAAAAAACCACCTCAACGGCATCAACTTCTCAAGCTATAAAAATTAATGTGAGACTTAGTTGTTATGGAATTTGAATAACGAGTACATTGCAAACTATGCTAATAAGAACTGTAACTAATGCAGTTCAAATAATAATTATTAGTTGTATGGTAAGAACGCGATGAAGGCAAACCTATATCCCAAGACTCTAAAATTTCGCGTTATCGGTATTGCTACTTTAGCTATCATTTTTAGCTTCTGGATCTTAACAATATCCATTACCAAATTTCTTGAACAAGACATAAGTGCCCTACTTGAATCTCAACAATTTTCAACCGCCTCCTATATAGCCGCAGATATCAATGCCAAAGTGGTTCAACGGATCGAGCTGCTTTCTCAAAATGCCAAACTGATTTCACAAGATTTTGATTCCCCCGAAAAGATGCGGGAGTTCCTTAAAGGACGCTTGGGGCTCTTAACTCTTTTCCCTTCTGGACTGGTGGTTATTGATAAGCAAGGGGTCGGCATTGCCGAATTCCCATCCCAATCGGGTCGCGAGAAAGCGTTTTTTGATGACCGTGAATACTTTCAAGCAGCCCTATCAACAGGTCAAACCGTAATTGGGAAACCACGTATAAGTCGTTTTAATCATCAACCATTAGTTGGTATCGCGACACCGATCAAAAACACCGCTGGTGAGTTAATCGGTGTACTTGCTGGATTTGTCCCATTCTCAGACAAAAGCCTGTTCGGTCAGGTTGAACGCAGCATTATTGGTAAAACGGGTACCATTATTGTGAGTGATCCTCGATATCGATTGATTGTCTCATCAAGCAAACCTGCTGATATTTTACAGCCAATCACCAGTTCAATAGCAAGCTTTGCTCCCGTCTTCGCAGGCATGGATGGTTCTAAACTATCAGCGACATCAAATGGTATAAAAGCACTAGTATCAACTAAAATGATCCCTTCAGCCGGTTGGGCTGTACAAGTAATACTGCCTGTTGAAGAAGCATTTATGCCAATTCAACATATTAAAACCATCGCTTACAGCATCGCTTTTTCACTCACTCTATTATCGGTAGGATTGATTGGTTTTTTAGTAAAACGCTCTCTGATCCCCTTAGAAAAGCTTTCGACAACAATACGGCAAATGGCGACTCAAGAGAGCACTATGTCGCCTTTACCTGTGATTGGCACGGCGGAAGTCAGAGAGTTGGCCGAAAGTTTTAATACTTTAACAGAACGGCGAGCTCGCTCAGATAAGTTACTCCGTCAAAGCGAAGAACGCTTATCTCGGGCAGAATTGGCTTCTAAATCAGGAAATTGGGAGCTTAATTTAGATACCCAGACCATTTTTGCCTCCGTTGGCGCGATGAAAATTTATGGCCTTAACCAAGAACACATCAGTTTTGCCGAAATAAAAAAAACCGCCTTACCGGAATATCGCACACTGCTTGATACGGCAATGAGAGCTCTCATTGAACATGGAATTCCCTACAATGTCGAATTCAGGATCCGAACCATAGACACAGGCGAATTCAAAGACATTCATTCATTAGGTAGTGTTGACCGAGAAAACAATACGATTTTTGGTGTCATTCAAGATGTGAGCGAACGGCTTTCTATCCAAAAAGCATTGAAAAAAGAAGAAGCTCGACGACGTATTTTCTTGGAGCAATCACAAGAAGGGATGGCGGTATTACGCCAAGATGGAAATCTAGAGGAATGGAATCCAGCATTTACCAAAATGTTAGGATATCCCAATGAAGAAATCAGATATCTCAATGTCAGAGACTGGGATATTAACTTGAAATCAGAGGAAATTGCTCAAATCACACAGGGTTTAGGGCTCGGTCATTTAACCATTGAAACTCGACATCAGCGCAAGGATGGCACACGCTACGATGTTGAAGTTAGCATTAGTGGTGTTGAGTGGGCCGGACAATATTACCTGTTCTGTCTGCATCGAGATATATCAAACAGAAAGCAAGCTGAAATAGCACTGAAACAAAGCGAAGAACGCTTCCGTTTGGTGATTGATGCATCTCCAATCCCCTATGCATTGAATGATGATCATTTCAATATTACTTACCTCAATAGTGCATTCATCAGAACCTTCGGCTACACCCTTGAAGACATTCCAACCTTGGCAGATTGGTGGCCCAAAGCCTATCCAGATCCGGAATACCGCCAACAGCTCATCTCTGCCTGGCAAGAGCATATGGTAACGATGGAACAAACCAAACAACTCTTTATACCAGTCGAAGCCGAAATCCACTGCAAAAATGGCGACACTCGTACAGCCTTGGTTGCAGCAGAACCGTTGACAGACTCATTCCATGATTTACATGTTATTTCGTTCTTCGATATAACGGAACGCAAACAAGCAGAAGAGTCACAACGCTTAGCAGCCACAGTCTTCTCTCATGCACGAGAAGGTATTTTAATCATCCAAGCAAACAGAACCATTCTAAACGTCAACAGAATGTTCAGTGAGATCACCGGTTATAACCGAGAAGAAGTTCTCGGGGGAAACTTGCGGATGTTTAATACCCCTAAACATACCCCGATGTTTTATGCACGTATTTGGCGGGATATTAAAATAAATGGTTATTGGAATGGTGAAATTTGGAGCCGCCGAAAAAATGGTGAGCTATTCCCCGCCATGTTAACTATTAGTGCAGTCAACGACTTCAAAGGTAATGTGCAACAATATGTCGCTTTATTTGCTGATATTTCCGAAGCCAAAGAATATAAACGTCGTTTAGAGGAAATGGTTAACTACGATCCGCTAACCCGACTACCAAATCGATTACTGCTGTCAGATCGATTACAACAAGCGATGGTACAAACCATTCGCCGCAAAAGACACATTGCCGTCTGTTACCTCGACTTGGATGGTTTTAAACAGGTCAATGACAGTTATGGTCATGCAATTGGCGATCGGTTGTTAGTTACGCTTGCTGGAATGATGAAACAAACGCTTCGAGAATCAGATACATTAGCCCGAATTGGCGGTGATGAATTTGTTGCCGTGTTATTAGATGTTGTTGATGAAACATCATTTCTTGATAGTGCCCAACGTCTAATTCAAGTTGTGGCGCAACCCATTTACTTGGGAGAACTAGAGGTACACGTTTCAGCCAGTTTGGGTATCACCTTCTACCCACAAGATGAATCAATCGCGGCAGACCAATTGTTACGGCAAGCTGATAGTGCCATGTATCAGGCTAAACTATCAGGGAAAAACCGCTATTGCGTATTCGCTAAAAATACATCGTTAGTATGACTTGAAATATTGTTGGGTACTTTGGATAGAAATTTACTTTCAATAAGGTAGAACTACAGATAATTCATAAAGCTGCTCGATGCGAGGTTTTTGTTACATGAAACTACTCGTTAACATTAAAAACTACTAAACTAATAAAAATTTGTTTAATGGTGAAAACATGAAAATAGTTCATAAATTAATCTTATTAATACTGGTTGGTTTTTTGGGAAATGCCGCGATCAGCTTTGTCGGATTTTCGCAGCTTGCCAGTATCAATACTGACATGTTGATGGTCATGGATAATACCCTGCCCAGCTTTAACATATTGAATCATGTAGATAAAATGTTTTTAGATTCAAGAATTGCGATGCGAGCGCATGTTATGGCTACATCAGCAGATAAAAAACAGAAACAAGAAGAACGTTTCCGTAACGATATGAGTAAAGCTCAAGATTTATTATTGCAATATGAAAAATTAATTTCAGATGAAACTGATAGAGCCAATTACCAGAAAGTTAAATCGGATATTGAACAATATAGTAAAGATTCTGAACTAACACTGACACTGTCAAACAGCAATAAAAATGATGAAGCTATTGTCAATATAGAACGATTATCTACCATTGCAAACCAAACCTCATCATCTATAGATGATAGCGTTAACTATAATGAAAAATTAGCTCGAAATATGAATGCCAAAGATCATGAAAATTATCAAACATCAAAATGGATCTTGATGACATCCTCTATCGCCATTACTGGCTTTTTAGCGTTGATTGGTTGGTTTATTTATCGTCAACTTCACAATGGATTACAAATAGCGCAAACAACTATTTCCCGTATTGAAAATTCATCAGATTTTACATTGCGGGCCGAGATCCATGGTAACGACGAAATAAGCCAAATGTTGAAAACGTTCAACCAACTAATTAGTCGGATGCAAAGTAACTTACGTGAAATATTAAACAGTGTAGAAAAAGTAGCGGATAACGCAACGCAATTACAACGCTCTGCTCAACGCGTATCAGAAGGTTCCAGTTCACAAAATGCATCAACATCGCATATGGCCGCATCCGTTGAAGAAATGACAGTCAGTATTAATCATGTTGCTGACCAAGCCAAAACTACCAGTGACCAATCAAATGAAGTGGGCCGTAAAGCGGAAGATGGTCAAGAGGTTATCGCGCATACCGTTGACAACATTCATGCTATTGCGATTGCTGTAGATAATGCGGCACAAGATATTAAACAGCTCGAAGACAAAGGTCGAGAAATTGAATCCGTGATCAACATCATCAGAGCCGTAGCAGAACAAACCAATTTGTTGGCGTTAAATGCCGCCATCGAAGCAGCACGAGCGGGCGAACAAGGGCGTGGGTTTGCCGTGGTTGCAGATGAAGTTCGTAGCCTTGCAGCACGTACAGCAACCTCAACAACAGAAATCAGTGAGATCATTAAAGCGATCCAAAATGTATCCAGTTCTGCGGTTAAACGAATGCAAGAAGCCACCACCAAAGTAGAACACGGTGTCAGTGGTGCAGGACTGGCCAATGGCACAATGGAAGAGATATGTCGGGTTGCCACAGAGAGCGTATCGCTCGTAGCCGATATCTCTCACGCCATTAGAGAACAAGGTGCCGCCACCGACTCCATCGCCCAGCAAGTAGAAAATGTCGCCTCGATGGTTGATGAAAACACGCAGGCAGCAAATGAAACCGCATCGTTGGCCAGTGATTTGGCTCGGATCTCGGATGAGATGAAAGGTATAGTTTCAACTTACCGATTATAAATTCTTATACTTTGGTATCACTTAAGGCAGTTTTTAACTGCCTTAATTTTTATAAACTCACATTCCTATTATTACAAAAAAATAAACATCACATTTTTTGAATAAAATTAATTAACGCTTCTTTGGTTATTGGTTTTGAAAATAAATACCCTTGAAACCTATCACAACCAATCTCAACCAACTCTGCAAACTGGTCTTCTTCTTCAATTCCTTCTGCCACAACCACCATGTCGCATGTTTTACCAATGCTAATAATACTTTTGATCATGTTGTGTGATATTGGATCATGCAATATGTTATCAACAAAGCTCTTATCAATCTTCAACTCATTGATTGGGAGTTGATGTAACACATTTAACGATGAATACCCTGTCCCAAAATCATCCATTGCAATATTAATTCTTTCTTGTCTGATTTCTTTTAATAAAGGTAATACAAAATTAATGTCTTCAATAAATAGGTTTTCTGTTATCTCTAAGGTCAAACTTTCTGGTGCTACATTCGAAGCGTTGATTTGTTGTAGTAATTCAGAAAAAAAGTTATCTTGCAACAGTTGCTTAACAGACAAATTAATAGAAAGATAAAAATCTGTACCACATGTTTGTTTTACCTGATTCATGTCACGCAATGCTGTTTCAATAATAAACTTCCCTAATTCCGCAATAAATCCGGTATTTTCTGCAATTTTAATAAAAATGTCTGGTCTGACATGGCCCAAGACAGGATTATTCCATCTTACCAATGCTTCTACACCATGAAATGACCCATTGACATTAACTTGTGGCTGATAAACCAAACTCACTTCATTGTTCTTGATTGCATCTTGCAGATATTCTTCTATTAATAATTGTTCAAAATAAGCCTTTTGCATTTTTGGTTCAAAAAAACAATATGTTTTTTTATTTTTCTGCGCTTTATACATCGCAATGTCGGCCGTTCTTAACAAATCATCAAGACTTTCTCCATAAGTAGGATATTTAGATACCCCTGCACTTAATTTCACTTTAATAATATTATTTTTGACGTGATATTCTTTTGATGCATAAGAAATCATATCTCTAACAAACAATAAAATATCTCTATTACTTTGTCTTACTAACAGTAAAAATTCATCCCCGTTGCTCCGAATAACTAGTTCACTAGGATCTATAAATTGTTGTAACCGGTTTGAAAGTTCTATTAATATGCTATCACCCACTTTATGTCCAAAGTTGTTATTGATGCTTTTTAAATTTTCAACATTCATGAAAATTAAATAAAAAATCTGATTCTTATCCAAAAACCATTCTTCGCCTTCATTTAAAACATAACGTAAATTTGGAAGCCCCGTCAAAAAATCATGCGTTACTTGATAAACAAGCACCTCTCGTTGCTTGCTTTCTGACTCTATGATCACCCTGAATAAATAATAAAGTATGACTTGTATTGCTAATGAAAAAATCAAATATTTAATAAAGGTAAATTTTATTTCATCAAAAATATGTTTAAATTGTATTTCTGAACGAACCCATAGCTCATATTTTTGATTATATCTTGCCACGCCCAAGACTTCGTCACGCCCATCAAGTGTTTTCCTGCTGTAAACATAATCCGTATTATTGTTCATGGCCTCTATCAACGGTTTCTTTGATGTCAATGTAATGGCTTCAATAAAATTGCCGTATTCATTTTTTGGCAATTTAATGTTGTTGTCATAGTTCGCACTATTATCCGCTGATGACACAAATTGAGGTCGGAGATCTCGACCTCTAATTATCATGATCTGATGATAATTGCCCATCAATGTGATCGGGCTGAATATCTGATGAGCACCATTCTCAATTAAACCTGCGATCATAACGCCTTGTAAGTTATGATTATTATCTCTAATTGATTTAAACAGGGTCAGTATGGGATTTTGAGTTTTGGGATCGATAATGGTTTTTCCCAAGACGAGATTGGGTTGTGTCAGTGAATACAGAAATGAATTACCATTATTCGTTTTTTCAAGAAGATGGGTCAGTATAGAGCTATCAATATTGGATGTTGTAATTTTTAACTGACCATCTGGCGTCGCGAACCCCAAACCGACCAGTAGATTGACATTCGCATTTAATATTTCATCCAGTTCAGCTTTACCTAATGCCAGCTCATTAACACTCAGTGCGGCGATTTTTTTTCCGAGAATATTCAGTAACATTTCTTGTTGATTCAATCGAGTATCAATTGAGTTATACAACTGTTCAACCAAATGCCTTTGTCTCACCTGATGTTCTGTAATTAATCCGTGCCAACGACCATAGGTAATTACACAAAATACAATGACATGAATAAGAAATAGAAATGTGAACAACACCCATAGATTACGTTTGATAGTTGCCATTCATGCACCTTGTTCACATTTACTATATCTAGTTCAAGTATAGATAATTGATAGTAATCAGCCTGTTCTACCCTATAGTTTGTTGTTTTAACAACTCAAGCTTGCTCACCACAACCCCAGATAGCCGTCTTACATCATTCAGCAGTTTATTGGCTTCTTGCATATTGCCTTGATCGTACCATTTCACGGCTAATCCTACTTTTTTGTGTAACTCAGCATGGGGCACTTCGAGATCTTTCATATCCGGTAACGAACCGTACTTTTGAGTACCCACGCCGTAGTACCAATGTCCCAGTAAGCAAGAGCGATGGTCGGACAATGTGTTTACATTGATCGCATTCTTATCCCCGGCCAGATAACGCTCTAATTTCTTGACCCAATCCAGATGTGCATTGCGTGCCGCCGTAAAATCCAAATTGGCGTTGCTCAACTTAAACTGATTCGACGCCGTTTGCAGATGTGCAGAGAGCGTTGCTAGATGGCGGCTATGTTGGTCTATGAGACTTGCATCTTCTTTTGCCCGATAAGCCAACGCACTAATATTTTCAACATTCTGGCTCATTTCCTGCGTGACGGCTGATTGTTCCTCTGCGGCAGTTGCTATCTGGTTATTCATGTCATTCAGTCTGTTGACTGACTCCATGATGGCCACTAATGCCGTTGTAGTTTGATCTATGCCAGAAACAGCATCATCCGCACTCGCGCGACTGGATTGCATTGCTGTCACTGTCTGATCAATTTCACTGTGCAATTGATCAATCATTGTTCTGATTTCGTTCGTTGCTTGCTGTGTTCTTTTGGCAAGGCTACGAACTTCATCGGCAACCACCGCAAACCCGCGACCTTGTTCACCGGCTCGTGCCGCCTCGATAGCCGCATTCAATGCTAACAAGTTGGTTTGATCCGCAATACCACTGATCACATCGGTGATCTTGGTAATTTGCTGACTATGAGTGGCGACATTGGTAACTACTTCGCCCGTTGTTTCTACTTCCTGAACCAGTTTTTCGATGGAATTTCTGGCTTGCAACACAATGTCCTGACCACTATTCGTGGCCATTAACGCTGTTTTGGCCTCTGCGGCCGCAAATTCCGTGTTATGCGCTACTTCCTGTACCGTGGCATGCATTTCCTGCATCGCCGTGGCAACCTGCGTGGTTTCATTGTGCTGGTTATCCATGGACTGCAAGGTACTATCACTGGTTCTCGCGAGCTGACCCGCCGAACTGGTCAAGGTCAGACAGGACTCGCCAAACCGCCCAAAAATGGCCAGCAAGCGGGATTGCAACATTCGGATCGACAGTCGCATCTGCCCAATTTCATCATGCGTATGATTAGGCAACGATTCGGTCAAATCACCATTTGCCATGTTAACCAGATTTCGAGTGGCCTGCCGAAGTGGGCGAATGACACAGCGGTTTAAAAAGATAAAAAATGCAAAACATCCTAAGAAATTAAGCAGATGTAAAAAGGTATAGATCAAACTATCTGCCGTTTCAGGATGGGCAAACCGATCAGTCAGTTCTTGTATTAACAAAACGATCGATGTCAGTAATGTTGTACCACCAAGCAGCCATGCTTTTTTATTTAACGACCAAGTTTGCCAGCCATGAGGTTTGGGAATGTTTAATGAGGTATTTTGCCGCAACTTAGTGTAAAGCGATTCGGCTTGTTGTATTTGTTCTTGTGTTGGCTGATTACGAACAGACTGATACCCAACCGTAGTGCCGTTTTGAACAATCGGCATGACCGTTGCGTCAACCCAATAGTGGTCGCCGTTCTTACACCGGTTCTTTACTATTCCACGCCAGACTTGACCTGATTTGACCGTCTGCCATAAGTCCGCAAACGCGGCAGATGGCATGTCCGGATGTCGGATCATGTTGTGATGTTTCCCGACCAATTCATCCTCAGTAAATCCACTGATCTCAAGAAAATCACGGTTAACAAACGTAATATCACCTTGTAAGTCAGTCATCGACACAATGCGCATATCCGCGTTGAGTTTTATTTCTTTTTGAGTAACGGGTTGATTATTCTGCATTGTTATCTCCCTTTAATGGCGATCCATCGCCGATATATTAGAGTCTCATCATGTGCTATTACTTTGATATACTTCCGGTTTCTAGAGTCACCCCCAAATTCAACAAAGAAACGTATTAAAATCGAACAATTTACGGTTGCTGGTGTTTAATTTTTATACAGTTTTGGGTTAACCGTTGTTCTTTTAAATTTTCGGAAGTGGTGGTGTTTTTGACTACTATTAAAATATGCACACAATTTATGGTTCTATCCATAATCTGCGCTCACCTAAAGGTTGCATATGGAACATGTTAATACCCGGTGTAACGTTACCAAAGGTCAACTGCTTGAGATCATTGCTCTGCAAACAAACGTGGTGCAACAAGGGCTGGATCTTGCGTCAATCATGCAAATGGTAACCCGCGAAACACAAAGACTGACTCACGCAGATGGCGCTGTCATTGAATTATCAGAAGCCGGTGAAATGGTTTATCGAGCCGTCAGTGGATTAGCAGAAAATCAACTCGGACTCCGATTACCAATGGCGAATAGCCTGTCAGGCTATGTTGTTGAAGTGGGAAAAACACTGGTTTGTTATGATTCGGAACAGGATGAACGTGTAAATCGTGAGGCTTGTAACGCAGTCGGTTTACGTTCCATGATTGTGAATCCATTAAAATTTAGAGATGAAAACATCGGGGTTCTTAAAATTTTATATAAACGCCCCAATGCGTTTGCTCATAAAGATATTGAAATTGTCAAATTACTGTCTGATTTAATAGCAGCCTCCATGCATACAGCAACAGAATATGGTGTTAATGAGCTTTATATTAAAGCCACGACAGACCAACTTACTGGTGTTTCCAATAGAGCTTTATTTTTTGATCGATTAAGACGGATCATATTAGAATCGCAACGCTCGGGAGAGATATTTGGTATCGTGATTTTTGATATGGATAGCTTAAAACAGATCAATGATCATTTAGGCCATCGCGCTGGTGATGCGGCAATCAAAGAAGTAGCCTTAAGAGTCAACACATCGATACGTGAATATGACACACTATCTCGATTGGGTGGCGATGAATTTGGCATTATTCTGAATAAAATTCATGGTATAGAAGATGCGAAAACACTTTATCAGCGGATAACGACATCGCTAAACCATGCATTTATCTTTGAAAAAAATAATATTCCCCTACATGTCAGTATTGGCTATTCCATATTTGATGTTGATGGAAAGAATATTGAAGAATTGATAGAAGTAGCCGATCGACGAATGTATAAAGAAAAAGAAGCAAAAAGGATCGTCAACAAACAGCTTTAACGGAATGTCTAGGCTATCACCCTCATCAGGGTGACGAGATTTTGAGGTTGTATTTATTAAGAAAAATTTGAAATGTGACTTATGCCACATCTAAAGCGACACCAAACTGATATTACAATTATATCTTACCAAACAATAGTACTGCAGGAGTTTTATCGCACTAAATACAGCGATATTGTTCTAATGATTAGAATTGATTAATAAATAGGCGAAAGTGACTATGGTTTGAATAAGCATGAAAAGGCGTCATGAGTAATGAACGAACTGATCCTCGATGTAAAGACGATTATTATCATGAATATCATGATTAGTTTTTGTTTCTCTCTTTTATTATGTTTTAGCTCTCTCGATAAAATTACCTGCCCAGGCATGCGATATTGGAGTGCCAGTTTTGCTGCCTGGACGCTCGGTCTCATGGCTTTATTTTTACGAATGTACATACCTTTATGGGCTAGTGTTTGTTTCGGAAATAGTTTCATCGTGTGCGGTTATTGCTGGATGTGGTTAGGTATTAGGCAATATACCAAGGTTTATTCTGTCAAAGATCGACGGATATTTTGGGTGATCCCCCCATTCTTTACCACCCTGTTCGCGCTAACACAACAAGCCGGTGATATATATTTCCCTTTAAGAACTTCAATCATTTCTTTAGTTATCATTATCATTGCTTGGCGAATATTGTACGAATCATTAAAAGGCCGAAAAGCAAATGAAACAGGACGATTGTTGTGTGCGTTCTCTTTTATTATAACGATCGTATTGATGAGCTATCGAATGATTAGCACAACCTTTCTTAACTTTCCAATCAGGCTCTTTGACACAAACATAAGCAATATCACAATCATGCTTGGTGCAAGTTTCACATTATTGCTTATTGGCATTAGTATATTAATGATCTCATCGCAATGGTTGCAAAACCGTCTTTATGTGCATGCGACTTATGATGCCCTTACCGGTATTTATAATCGATATGCACTTATCGAATTAAGTGAGACGCTGGAATTAACTGCTCATATATCCTCTAAAATTTGGAGTTTAATTATTCTCGATATAGACCATTTCAAAAAAATAAATGACTCATACGGTCACCCTGTGGGTGATAAGGTATTACAGACACTTGCGAGAGAAATAAAGGGGCAAGCGCGGTATTGTGATATTGTTGCTCGATATGGTGGTGAAGAATTCGTGATTATTTTACCTGATTGTAAATTACAAGATGCGGTTAATTGGGCAGAGAAACTCCGGAATAGAATTGCTCAATGTGATTTCACCTCGGATGTAAAACAAGCACCATTTCATATCACTGTCAGTATGGGTGTTGCTACTGCTAATAAAAATAGCTGGAAACTGGCACAGATAATTAGTCGAGCAGACAGTGCCTTATATCTCGCTAAAAATAGTGGAAGGAATCAAGTGAGAAGTGATGAGGAATAGTTTAATTATTTCAAATAGATGCGGATGCAAGTCCTGACATAATAGAAGCAGTTACTTTTAAAGATCTCCGCATTGTTCAAAGGAGAACAACTTATGCACAAAGCTCGTTTTACAGAAAGCTAAATTGTACTAGTTCAGACAAGATCTGACAGTTACCGATTTTTAATGGGTGTCTGTCAGATTAAATCTGGTTCAAATTCTTTTCTTCCCAGACTTTTTTACCATCAATAAACGTTTCCATTGGTGTTCGGCCACAGCACATTTTTCCTTGATGGGTTCGCTGATTATTGTAATAGCTCAACCAGATGTCCAGATCTGACTGAAGACTATCTAAATCGCTGTACAGCTTTTTCCTGAATGTGACTTGGTAAAACTCCTGAAGGATTGTCTTATGGAATCGTTCGCAAATGCCGTTCGTCTGCGGGGACATTGCTTTTGTTTTTGTATGATCGATATCGTTAATGGCCAGATATAACTGGTAATCGTGCTGCTCAACTTTCCCGCAATATTCCGTGCCTCGGTCGGTCAATATTCGCAGCATCGGAATATTCTGAGCTGCAAAAAACGGTAATACGCGATCATTCAGCAAGTCGGCGGCTGTAATGGGCGTTTTTGTTGTATACAGTTTGCAATAAGCAACTTTGGAATAGGTATCGACGAACGTTTGTTGATAAATTCTTCCGACACCTTTTAGATTGCCAACATAAAACGTGTCCTGTGAGCCCAGATAACCTGGATGCATCGTTTCAATTTCGCCACAGACTTCATCATCCTGCTGCTTGCGTTCCAGCGCTGCAATTTGAGCGTCAGACAGCAATATACCGTCTTGAGCCACCTTGTGTTCCAGCGCCTTAAGTCGTTTTTTAAAGTTCTCTAAATCATGACGTAGCCAGACTGAACGCACACCACTTCCCGAGATGAAGATGCCCTGTTTACGAAGTTCATTACTGGTTCGCTGTTGTCCATGTGCCGGATACTCAATGGCATAATTGATGACAGCTTGTTCTGTCGTATCGTCAGTGCGATTTTTTAAGTTGGGAGCGCGTCGAGATTTATCAAGCAAAGCATCGATACCACCTTCTTCGACCAGTTCTTTATAGCGATAGAAGGTGTCTCTGGATACGCCCATGACTTTACAGGCACGGGAAACGTTATTCAGCTCTTCTGCCAAATTGAGAAGACCTGCTTTGTGTTTAATAACGGGATTGTTACTATGGATCATGAGAGTTACCTCTAGGTTGTTTTGATTAAGGATTCGACACCCATATCAAAACCGGTAACTCTCTTCTTTTCAAACAGAAGTGTCAGATCAAGTCGCGACTAATACACATAATTGATCCCAGAGCATGTGCTCAAATCTATACATTTAAAATACCTAATTTAATTTATAAAGCTGATGCTCTTATCTCATTTTTACTTTTTGACCATGGGTCAAGGAGGTCACCCTCCCCGACTTAGTCAACTTGCTATTCAATGCGTTATTAATGAAATGTGAAAACCACATTCCCACGATCGGTAACAACATTAACCTCAAGCATATTGCAGTTAGATGGAACGATATAGAACTCAGCTGTATTTCCAAACGCTATAGAAACGGGGAGTCTAAGATCTCCATTAACTTTGAATTTACTCTTGTTCCTTATCAAACAATTCCCTCTATTTAGAATAATATCGGTCACAACTAGTTTGTCTGTTCGACTAGTGACTTGCAAAATTGGCACCCCCCAGTATCGATTTATTCGCGTACCAACACTCAACTCGTTGGGTTGCAATGCTTGAACGGAAGTATTATCTGACACTGCCGGTTCAGGGGCTGTATTATTCATCAAGCAAGCAAAATCTTTAGAATTAGTAGAAGGAAGCACTTTTTCCGCATCCTGAGTTGGTAGAGTCAGTTTTTGGCCATCAGAGGTGAGCAATTCAATCTGATGAGCTTTTCGTAATTTCTCCCACATATCGTAGAAATTGTTCCCACCAACACGCGATTCTGTGTTGTATGGCTCATCGTACTGGGTTCCATCAACAATGAGCGAAAAAGCAATATTGGAATAAGAACCATATTCTTTGCCATTGACGGTTGCAATCATGCTAACTTTTTTCGAGTCACTGCAGGCAATATAAAGCTTATTCTGTTCACTCACTTTCGTCTCATATTCGCTGGTGCCTTGGCCCCAGCCACTGCTCCAACGACCAGCTTCATCAAATGCAAATACTTGCAAACAAGTAAATAAACCCAATGTTGCTACCAGTAGTTTTTTACTCTTCATGAATACCCCTTTATAACGTTTAACCCAAGAAACTCTTCATAAACCCACTACAGGCCATTAAGCCAATCATATAAAACAAGATCGCTATAACGGGATAACGCATCATCATTTGTCACGTTAACGTTAATCAAAACTACCTTAGTGATAAAAATCCTTATCAAACACTCGCTAGGCATATCCCCGATAGATGAATTGATGCATATCTCAGGATCAGTTGTGCAAATAAAAAATTAACTGGAACGCTCATTTTCCACCTGATGCTCAGAGCAACAACCTATTAGGTTGATAATCAACTTATTGAGTCCTTCATGTCAACAGGTTGCCAATCAATTATTTAAGTTGACTGGAGGACTTATGACAGACATCAATATGATTGAACTTGGTCAGTCTGTGGGTCGGGCTATTGCCCGACAACGGATTAGATCAGGTATGACGCAGGAATACGTAGCTGAACACTTAAATATCGGTAGTGAAGCAGTATCTCGCATGGAGCGGGGATTAGTTGTTCCCACCGTGATACGGTTAGTACAACTGGCACAACTGTTTCACTGTGAACTAGTTGACCTTCTGCAGGAAACTAGTTGTCGCCCTAGTGACCAAGCTATTGTTTTGGCTAATATTCTATCTAGACTAGAAACTAGTGATAGAGTATTGCTGATGGATACCATTGAACGATTAGCAGATCGTTTTGCCAAAGCAAATTAACTTCAATATATATCTAATAACAACCAAATATCTGTCTGTATAAGAATACTTCTAACGAATAAGCACAGAATTGATGATTACATTTATGTATCTTCTTTAATGTCAGAAGCCCCGCAAAATAAGGGCTAATGGATTAATTAACAAAGACCGGCATTGCTCAGTTTTTCTTTGAGTTAAAGAGCAAAGGGATTATTGACTGTAAATAAAAAGACAGTGCCAGCATGGGAGTGCTGGCACTGTCTTTTGTGTCTTTTGTGTCTTTTGTGTCTTTTGTGTCTTTTGTGTCTTTTGTGTCTTTTGTGTCATTTATTACATGTTTTGTAGAATATAATTAATTTGGCCCTGTTATATTCGATTTTGATTTTTTCATCATTGTATCAATCATATCAGCCCAATCCTGCATCATTTTTCTACGTTCATCCATGTATTCTGCTTGGTTATAGCTAGCACGAACCTTGTTACGCTCAGCATGCGCTAACTGACGTTCAATTACATCAGCTCGATAGCCTAACTCATTCAGGAAAGTCGAAGCTGTTGCACGAAACCCATGAGCTGAAAATCCAATACTATTTTTGCCATTAAACCCCATTCGTTCAAGAGCCCTATTAATCGTCGTTGAACACATGCACACTTGAGGATTGCGGTAATTAGGGAATAACTGAACTCTACCACCAGTGTAACTTCGTAACTCTTGGATAAGTTCGACTGCTTGGCGGGATAAAGGAACAATGTGTAGTTCATCCATCTTCATTCTTCCCTCAGGGATTACCCATTCAGCCCGTTCTAGATCGAATTCTGACCATTCAGCTTTACGGAGTTCACCTGTTCGCACAAAAGTTAATAACATTAAATGTATTGCAATAACCGTCGTTCGATACCCGCCAAACTCATCTATAGCCTTTGCTAAGTCCGCAATATCTTGCCGAGATAGCGGTTTGTGATGTTTAACCTTTGGACGATGAATTGCACCAATTAATGCAGCGGCAGGATCACTATCTGCTCGAAGAGTCGCAACAGCATATCTAAAAATTGCGGAAGACCACTGCCGTAATAACAAAGCCACGGAACTAGCGCCTCGATCTTCTACACGATGAAGAATTTTAAGTAAATGAGCCGCCGTTACACTACGAATGGGACGTTTACCCAAATCAGGAAACATATCTGCCGTAAGAAAGTTTTCAATCTGACTTCTGTAATAAGGACTCCAATTTATTCCTTTCTTTGCAATCCATTCACGAGCAACAGCTTCAAACGTATTTTCATTTTCAGCAAAAGCAACTAGTCGTTCAGCTTGCCGATGATGAGCCGGATGTGTGCCTTGCACAACCAAGCTTCTAGCCTTACGGTGTTGTTCACGAGCCTCAGACAGCCCAATATCAGGATACTTACCAATAGAAAATATGTTCTCTTTACCCGCAATCCGGTAACGGTAACGCCAAAGCTTTGCGCCTGAAGGTCGAACCTCAAGGTACAACCCCCCACTATCAGTTAGCTTTTGTGGTTTTTCCCCAGGTTTTGTGTTTCTAATTTTAGCGTCTGATAATGGCATGATTGAGGGTACCCCTGTTTCGATACCCTCAATGATACCCTCAATAAAATCAGGTTACAATGCATGCAACTGGATGGAATAAGACATACAATTGATTGTTTATTATGAAGTTAGTCTATTAACAATATTTATTCTGATTGGATTGGATCTCAATGATAGTTATCGATCAGCAGGATCATTGTTACTCCACACTATCCACATCGCGACCTGTGTTGGCGCACATCATAACGGTAATCTTTTGAAGGAACCCGAATATTCGCGGTGTTCAGCTTTCAGCCGCAGCAGCGTTTATATTTTTTGCCACTACCACAAGGACATGTGTCATTCGGTTTGATTTTCGCTGCGCGGGAGTAAGGCAAAAACTCACCGACGGTATAAACCCACTCGCCTTGCCAACGAACGAACTGCGAGCGTTCAAGGTGGGGATGCAATCCGCTCTGATCGCGATACCAGGCACAGAAGGTCACCTCGCCTTGATCACCATCCATTTTCGCATCACGTACTTCCAGCTTTTCCCATTTTACGGAATGACTTTCTGCTGCCAATTCAGTTTCACTCACCGCCGGGCGATGTGCCGGATGCCAGGTCCGCAACACATAACTCCAAGCATCAGCGCGATAAAACGCAGTAAAGCGCGAACGCATGAGTTGTTCCGGTGTTTGTGCTGTTTTTTCGCCTAGCAGTAATGGCAGACAACACTGAGTAAATAACTTCTTACTCCCACAGGGACACAATTCTGTACTAGCGGACATAAGGGATTCCAAAATACGGG
Organism: uncultured Tolumonas sp.; assembly: GCF_963556105.2. Lineage (NCBI taxonomy): Bacteria > Pseudomonadati > Pseudomonadota > Gammaproteobacteria > Aeromonadales > Aeromonadaceae > Tolumonas > uncultured Tolumonas sp. The sequence goes on along the minus strand of NZ_OY829944.1, from coordinate 516,160 downwards.
CTAGAGTCTATTTTACCATAGCGCCAGAGAAAGACGCCGCGCCGATACAACAGGATTTTTATGCCTAACGAACGATAAAACAGCAAAAATCAGCTACGCTTGGGGGGAATAGACCCAAAGTAATTGGAGTTGCAGCAAGGCGACAAGTAGCGAGTCCCCATGAGCATAGAAATGCTATGTGATTGGGGTGAGAGAACGCCGTCAACGACGCGGTAACTTCAAGTACGAAGGGTATAGAGCATCGTCTCTGGAGTACCATCATGCCTTCTTATCAAACACTACAGGTTCTGGGCAGAACTTTCGTTGCAGGTGATTTACATGGCTGTCTGTCACCGTTGCAATCGATCCTAAAGCAGGTCCATTTTTCTGCGGAAAACGGTGATGTCTGTGTGCTGCTGGGTGATTTAACCGATCGCGGGCCTGATAGTCTTGGCTGTCTGGCACTGCTCGATCAACCGGGTATTTACTCGATTCAAGGCAACCATGAACAGATGTGCAGTGCCGCCTTACATAACCAATCGTTAGGCATGTATTGCTGGCTTGGGAATGGTGGTAACTGGTTTCATGAATTATCCATGGAAGCACAGCAACAGGTACGCGAATATTGGCTACCCAAAATAGAACGGCTGCCACTCGTCATCGATTTATTCACCGCTGAACAGCTTCACATTGGTATCTGCCATGCCGATCCAGTATTTAATGATTGGCAAACTCTGTTAACGGCATTAGATACCTACCAAGCAGAGGAACGCGCAACCTTAATCGAAAAATTGATCTGGTCTCGGGAACGAATTTCGTTAGCCACTAAAACGAACTTCTTAACAGGCGCATTTCAAATTAATGGCTTGGACTGGTGCATCATGGGGCATACGCCTATCCGCCCGACGCCATTTCGCAAAGGCAATTGTATCTGGATCGACAGCGGGGCCGTTTTTCCTAATGGTTATTTAAGTGTGCTCGAAATTGGTCGTGAGTTGCATTGCCATCAGGCCAGACTGTAACAATCTGGCCTGACATTCACATTAATTGACTTCCGGAACTGCCGTTAATTCCTGCCGCTCCTGCGATAACAGCCAGCATCCGACCAGCACACCGACGCCACATAACGCCATGACATAATAACAAGGTGCCATGGGTTCATTTTTAAGCCAGAGCGCCACCACCATCGGGGTTAATCCACCAAAGATCGCATACGATAGATTGTAGGAAAAAGAGAGGCCGGAGAAACGGATCTCCGGCGGAAAAGCATTCACCATGACATAAGGCACCGCCCCCACGATTCCCACAAAGAAGCCAACCACAGGGTAAAGAATTGGCAACAGCGCATGATCCGCGACGACACCATGATAAAACGCGTATGCCGCACCCCCAAGACCAATGCTACCGGCAATAAAAATCACACCACTGCTGAAGCGATCGTTCAGCCAACCGAAGAATATACAGCCCACCGTTAGCGCAACAATGGCCAAAGAATTAGCCTGTAATGCCACGGCAGGAGCTATCGCCAGCTGTTTTTGCAGATAGGTTGGCGTCATTAAGATCACCACCACAATTGCGGCAGACAACAACCAAGTCAGCAGCATCGACACGGCCACTTCTATTTTGCTGTTACCCAATACCTGCTTGAGCGGTAAACCTTCCACCAGCTGCTTTTTCTCCTTCATTTCCGCAAAGATTGGTGTTTCTTCCAACCAACGGCGCAAGAACATCGCACACAAACCAAATACACCACCCAGCAAAAACGGCACCCGCCAACCCCATGCCAAGATCTCGGCTTGAGTGAGAACGGAATTCAACGCGGTCGCGACTAACGAACCCAGCAGAATTCCCGCCGTCAAACCTGCGGTTAAGGTGCCACAAGCATAACCCGTACGATGTGCCGGTACATGCTCAGAGACAAACACCCAAGCCCCTGGCACTTCGCCACCAATTGCTGCACCTTGCAAAATACGCAAGATCAATAGACCAACTGGCGCAATAATGCCGACCGTTTCATAGGTGGGTAATAACCCCATCAGCAGCGTTGGAAAAGCCATCAGCAAAATGCTCAGATTAAACATTTTCTTGCGGCCAAACAGATCGCCAAAATGCGCCATGATGATGCCACCCAGCGGGCGCGCCAGATAACCGGCAGCAAAAATACCGTAGGTTTGAAATTGACGCAGCCAATCAGGAATATCCGTCGGGAAAAAATGCTGGCTGACTACCGCAGCTAAAAAAACAAAAATAATAAAATCATAAAATTCTAACGCGCCACCCAGTGCGGCTAATGAAAGCGTTTTGTAATCACTTCGGTTAAGTGGACGGTGTTTTACCGCTGTGGTTAACGATGATATATCTTGTGGCATAGCTTCCTCGCAATGGAAATAAGCAGGATCCTTCTCACTTAGGCTACAAATTCGCAATAATTAGCAAAATCTTGCATTTTTACAGCGCAGCAACCGTACATCCTGATTAAACACCCATGGCAAAGTGATGACAATCACATATCCCGACTAATTTGCCTCTTCACAGCGCCTGATCGATCGATTTTCTGTCATGAAAGCCAATTCTGTACGGGTTCAGCTTTGCTTTCCCCGGTTGCGTCCTTATACTGCTTGATAACTTAATACCTTGGAATCACCACCATGGAATACAACACCTCCCAGCTTTGTGATATTTACCAAGATCAAGTCGATGTTGTGGAACCGATGTTCAGTACTTTCGGCGGACGCCCTTCCTTCGGCGGGCTGGTAGCCACCATCAAATGTTTTGAGGCCAATGGCATTATTCGTCAGCTCGTCAAAGAAAATGGCGTAGGACGAGTGTTGTTAATCGACGGTGGTGGTTCGTTACGACGCGCGCTGATCGATGCCGATATCGCAGCGACTGCCGCGGATAACGGTTGGGAAGGCATTATCTGTTACGGTTCCGTGCGTGAAGTTGATGCGCTGGCTGATCTGGAGATTGGCATTCAGGCGCTGGCATCTATTCCGGTGGGTGCTGATGATGATGAGATTGGTGACAGTGAGCTGCCGGTGAATTTCGGTGGTGTAACCTTCCTGCCAGAAGATCATATTTATGCTGATACGACGGGTATCATTCTCTCGCCAGAACCGCTCGATATCGAATGATTGAAAAAAGCCGGCTTTATCGCCGGCTTTTTGTTTTAGTCTTCGCTGCTCATTTGGTCCATCTTGCCCAGCAATGAACGTAAACGCTCGTGCCATGCCTGATGTTCATTGCGCAGATGCTGGTTTTCTTCTTTCAACTGCTGATTTTGCGCGCGCAGTTCATCCAATTCCATTTTCAGTAAACTGATGCCATCCACAGCGGATTGGACTTTCGCTTCCAGCTGTTCTAATACTTCAAAAGACATAATACACCTATACTCAATTCTGCCTTTAGCAGAAGCTTGTTCATTCAGGCGGCTAGCATAGTCTGCCAACGCCAGCGACACAACTCACCAACGCAAAAAGCCTCATCTTAAGCTTATAAATAACACCAGATATACAGTGCATACAACGCGATCAGCCAAAGCCACTGTTTCACCGCATAACTCAGATTCCAGACCAGCATATTCCAGGCCCTGACCCGGAAACAGGCGATCAACGCCAGATTAGCCCCCGATAATGGTGTGGCTCCGGTTGCCAGCCCCCAGGCAAACAAAAACGTCATGCCCAGCAAAGATGGATCTGGATGCAAGTGCCACAGCAACGGCGCCAGACTCGACGTCATGATGATTGGGTGCACACCTAAATAGGCGATGAGTAAAATCACCAAGGTCACCAACGCAGCCTCAATCACGCCATAATGGGAAATATGCGCAAACAAGGCTTGTGGAGACCAGATCTGCGTTAAACCATGGATCCCGGCAGCCAGTAAACCAGCGCCTAGAAACAATACCACCTGACTACCCATCGCCGGAAAACGTTCCGTCACTTGTTGTTTCAAGGCAACCGTTACGTTTTGACGAGGCATCAGTAACAGCGAAACGAGGGGTGCCATCAGCGCAATAATGCCGGTGATAGTGAGTGTGGGCCACCACCCTTTCCCCGCTAATACAGCAATACACAATAGGAGAGGTAAGCGTAATGTCTGCAGGCGTAACGGGTATCCCTCAAAATCAGCAATCCCCTGACGCCAGACATCCCAAGAAGTAATGACCATCGCACCAAAGGCAGCTAACAATCCAAACGGTAAAATACGCGAGAACTGCATGCCCGGAGCATAGGTCAACGCAACTGCCATGGCGATAAAAAAGGGCGACCAGAACGCCGCAGCACAATAGATCCGGTTAAGAATGATCACTTGTCGGCGATCTAATGTGCCGTTAACCGCCAGTCGGTCACCCACCACAAATAACACCGACATATTGATCACTGCCCCCAGCAAACTGACACCGAGTAATGAGCTGGCTAAACCGCGCCAGCCGCGCCAATTAGGCTGCTGATTGTCAGATAGTGCACTGGTGGCCAGATTCAGCGTGCTGACGGCGGTAAATAACGCCACCATATCCAGATTAGGTAAGAACAGCTCTTTAGCGGTAAAACGAACCCCGTTGAGCCAGCAAAACAGCAACAATAACAGTCCGGCACCATACAAAATACTACACTGCCGTCGCGCGGCTTTATCCAGTCTGGGCCCCAATAATAAGGCTGCACTCCAAGCCAGAATGGCACTAGGCCAAGGAGAAAGACCAAGGAACAAATAACAAAGGTAAAGCCCCCACATACCGAACAACAGCACACCGGCAATCGGTTTAGACATGTTTCCTCCGCTGATAAAAACGGGGCTTTCGCCCCGTTAAATATCTTGTTCCATACTCAGAGATGGTTTTAGCGTAGATGGATGTCCAACTATTTTCGCTGGTACGCCCACTACCGTGGTATGCGGAGGAACAGGAGACAGCACCACACTACCGGCACCAATTTTGGCGCCTTCACCGACTTCAATATTACCCAGAATTTTGGCACCAGCACCAATCATCACCCCTTCACGGATCTTAGGATGACGATCGCCGTGTTCTTTACCGGTTCCGCCCAATGTCACGTTCTGCAGAATAGAAACATCATTCCCCACCACCGCGGTTTCACCGATCACAATACCGGTGGCATGATCGAGCATAATACCGAAACCAATTTGCGCCGCAGGGTGAATATCGACGCCATACACGACCGAGATCTGATGCTGCAGAAATAACGCCAGTGATTTACGGCCTTGTAGCCACAACCAGTGGGCAATACGGTAAGCCTGCAAGGCCTGAAACCCTTTCAGATACAGCAACGGCGTAGACAAATAATTCACCGCCGGATCACGCTCAGTCACCGCACAGATATCACAGGCCACGGCATCCAGAATGGTTGGGTCAATACGCACCGCTTGTTCGATCACTTCACGCAGCACAATGGGCGGCATAGTCAGGCTGCCCAATTTATTGGCCAGCTGAAAACTAATAGCCGCACCCAGACTGTCATGATTAATAATGGTGGAATGAAAGAAACTAGCCAGCATGGGCTCTTCCGCTGCCATTTGCACCGCTTCATCCCGAATCGTCTGCCAGGCTTTTTCTCTCTTAACGCATTTATTGCAGGCCATATTACTCCCTAACCGCCTCGTTTCATGGCTTATGATTTACATGCTCTTTGGGCAGCACAGAAATGGGGTCCATATGAATTAAAATATCTGAAATTGGAAAATGTTCTTTTAGCTGCATTTCAGCTAAATCGGCTAATTCATGCGCTTTTACCAGCGGTAAGTCGTCATCTAATTCCAGATGCAACTGGATGAAACGCATAGGGCCTGAAATTCGCGTCTTAAGATCATGGATCCCTCGAACACCTTCAACCGCACAGCATATGTCACTGATCTGCTGACACTCTTCATCTGGCAATTGACGATCTAATAACGTCTGGATTGCATCATAACCAATTTGCAAGGCACTCCACAGGATATATCCACCCAGTAAAATAGCAAAGATCGCATCTGCATTAGAAAATCCTTGTGAGGACAACACTAACGCCAGCAACACAGCGGAATTCAGTAACACATCCGAACGATAATGCAGCGAATCAGCTTTGACTGCCTGACTCCCGGTCAGTTTGATCACATAACTTTGAAAAGAAACCAGCACGATGGTTAACGCCAATGACGCGACACTGATCCAGATCCCGATGCCAATATGCTGTAACGGTTTGGGGTCAACCAATGCATCCAAACCATGCATCAACAGCACAACAGCTGAGCCGGTGATAAAGGCTGCCTGCGCCAGACTCGCCAGCGATTCCGCCTTGCCATGACCAAATTGATGATTATTGTCTGCCGGGATCAAGGCGTACCGCACCGCCATCAAACTGATCAACGATGCGCTGATATCCATCATCGAATCGGTCAATGAGGCCAGTAGACTGGACGATCCGGTCAGTAACCAGGCCGTCAGTTTTCCGATGATCAATAAACCGGCTGTCGTGGATGACGCAATACCGGCCAACGTCACCCAGCGATAATACTGTCCCTGCTCTGTCGTCATCGTTATATAACCGATCTAAATATGAGGAAATATAGTATAGCTGACAGCCGGGAGGCCAAAAAGCAAAAAGGCCTAACCGAAGTTAAGCCTTTGATGTATATGAATCAGCAAATACCGCAGACCACTTTCACATGGGCAAATGAGTATCAGTGTTATTCCATCAGCTGTTTTGCATTGCCACGGCAATCTCTGCCTTACGGCGTTTTTCCGCCGCCGCCATCATCCACCACCCGATAAATGTCGCAATAGAAACGACCAAGATGATCAGGCTAGCTAACGCATTAATTTTCGGGCTCACCCCCAATCGCACGCTGGAAAATACCACCATCGGCAACGTGGTTGCATTCGGCCCTGAGACAAAACTGGTGATCACCAGATCATCAACTGACAGCGTAAAACCTAATAACCAACCTGCTGCAATCGCCGGAGCAATTGAGGGCAGCGTGATCAAAAAGAACACTTTAAATGGTGTGGCCCCCAAGTCCTGGGCTGCCTCCTCAACTGATCGGTCCAGTTCTTGTAAGCGAGAACGCACGATGACCGTCACGTACGCTGCGGTAAAGGTTACGTGCGCGATCCAAATTGTCATAGCGCCACGTTGTGCCGGCCAGCCAAACATTTTTGACATAGCAACAAACATCAGCAGCAAAGCCAGACCCGTGATCACTTCTGGCATCACCATGGGTGCGGTCATCAAAAACGCAAAACTGGTTTGACCGCGGAAATTACCAATACGAGTCAGCACAAACGCGGCCAACGTACCAATAACCACCGCCATACTGGCACTCATGAAACCGATCGATAAACTCAGCGTCACCCCATTCATCATCAGTTTGTCAGCGAATAATTCGCCGTACCATTTAATGGAAAAACCAGACCACACCGTAACCAATCGAGATTCATTGAATGAAAACACGATCAGCAACACGATCGGTAAATACAAAAAGGCAAATCCGGTTAATAAGATAAAGGTCCGGAATTTCGACTTCACTTGCGGGATCGGCGTCATGATGCACTCTCCTGCATTTCGCGACGTTGATAACGATAAAACCAGATGATCGGCACCATCAATATCATCAGCATGACAACCGCCACTGCTGATGCCACAGGCCAGTCACGATTGTTAAAGAACTCCTGCCATAACACGCGGCCAATCAGCAAAGAGTCTGGACCACCCAATAATTCAGGGATCACAAACTCACCTACTGCGGGAATAAACACCAACATGGAACCGGCGATAATACCGCTTTTCGTCAGTGGCAATGTGATGGACAAAAACGTCCGATATGGACGGGCGCCGAGATCCGAAGCCGCTTCCACCAGTGAATAATCCATACGCATCAATGCGGTATAAATCGGCAAAATCATAAAAGGCAGATAGGCATATACGATACCGATATACACGGCTGCATTGGTGTGCAACAACGTCAATGGTTCGTCAATAATTCCCAGCCACATCAGCACGTTATTGATTAAACCATTGTTTTTCAAAATGCCGATCCAGGCATAAACACGGATCAAAAATGAGGTCCAGCTGGGTAAAACGACCAGCATCAATAAAGCATTACGTACTGCCGGTGATGAGTGAACAATCGCCCACGCCATCGGATAACCAATCAGCAAACATAACAAGGTCGATATGCAAGCCACCTGGATCGATTGCAGATAGGAATCCAGATACATCTCATCATCTAACAGATAGAGATAGTTACCCAGATTAAAAACAAAGTTCAGTTTTTCCTCGGCATAAGAAACCAGATCGGTATACGGAGGGATCGCGACCTGTACCTCCGCAAAACTGATTTTCAAAATAATGACAAAGGGGATCAAGAAAAACAGCAGCATCCACAAATAAGGGATGGCAATAACTAAATGCCGGCCGCGTGGCAACCAGCCCAAGAAAGGTAACTGTCGCAACGTTTCAAGACTCATATTGTCAGCACCACACAGGAATCAGGATCCCAACACAGATAGACTTCATCACCCCAAGTCGGCACACCGGTGCGGAAACGGTTAACGTTAGGTAATGTCACTGTGACCAGTTTGCCGCTTTTTAAGCGGACATGGTAAATAGAGATATCACCCATATAGGCAATATTCTCAACAATACCGCGGTCGTAGTTAGAATGGTCGGATGGAATATCATCTCGGAAATGAATTTTTTCCGGACGTAATGCCACGGTCAATGGCACACCTTCCGCCACCGAAGAACCATGGTTGATCTGGATTGGGTGCATTAACGAGTCAGACTGAATAACCATATAGTCTGGGCCATCTTCAATCAGCGTGCCTTCAAACACATTCACTGAACCGATAAATTCAGCACTCAGACGACAGTTCGGGTGCTCATAGATCTCTTCCGGGCTACCAATCTGCACAAATTCACCACGATCCATAATGGCAATACGACCAGCCATTGTCATCGCTTCTTCTTGGTCGTGGGTCACCATGACGCAAGTTACACCAACGCGTTCAATGATATCGACCACTTCCAGCTGCATTTTTTCACGCAGCTTTTTATCCAGCGCTCCCATCGGCTCATCCAGCAGTAACAATTTCGGGCGTTTTGCCAAAGAGCGGGCTAGTGCTACACGTTGACGCTGACCACCGGATAATTGGTGTGGTTTACGTTTGGCAAATTGCTGCATATGTACCAATTCCAGCATTTCATGCACACGCTGGTTAATTTCATCTTTTGGTAACCCGTCTTGCTTCAAACCAAATGCAATATTTTGCTCGACCGTCATATGAGGAAAGAGCGCATAAGATTGAAACATCATATTGATAGGACGTTTATACGGCGGCGTGTTCGCCAGATCCTGCCCATCCAGAATAATTTGCCCTTTGGTTGGTGTTTCAAAACCAGCCAGCAAACGTAACAATGTCGATTTACCGCAACCCGATGCACCCAACAAGGCAAAAATTTCACCTTTATTAATAGTCAGACTGACGTTATCAACCGCAGGGATGCCGTCAAATAACTTACTGACATTACGGATTTCCAGTAGTGGTTGAGCTGATGGCTCGGTTGATGCTAAGGCTGGTTGATCGACCACAGCGATGTTCCTTATTTTTCCCAGAAACAATCAAGGGGCGCCTAAGACGCCCCTATCGTTATATAAATAATTATTTGCCCGTTTTAACCTTGGTCCACTCGCGGGTAATTTCGCGGTTGATCTTGGCAGGTAAAACTTTTAGCGTAAACATCTTCGCCTTTAATTCTGCAGGCGGATAGATGTTTGGGTTATTGCGTATTGATTCATCAACCATTGGTAACGATGCAGCATTACCACTGGCATAAGACACGTAATTAGATACCTTTGCGATCACTTCTGGGCGCATCAGGTAATTAATAAACGCATGCGCATTTTCCGGATGTTTGGCATCAGCTGGAATAGCCAGCATGTCATAGAATACCAATGCACCTTCTTTCGGGATCACATAATCAACCGCAACGCCGTTTTTAGCTTCTTTAGCTCGTTTAGCGGCTTGCATCACGTCACCTGACCAACCAATGGCCACACAGATATCGCCATTTGCTAAGTCATTGATGTATTGAGATGAATGGAAATATGAAATGTATGGGCGTAATGAGGTCAGTACTTTACCCGCTTCTTTGTAATCATCAGGGTTTGTGCTGTTTGGATCTTTACCAATGTAATGCAGTACTGTTGCCATAATTTCTGTCGGTGCATTCAGGAAAGAAACACCGCATTTTTTCAGCTTAGACAGATTTTCTGGTTTCAAAACTGCATCCCAACTATCCAGTTTGAAATCAGGCCCCATCACAGCAGCAACTTTTTTCGGATTAAAACCGATACCCGTTGTTCCACCTAGGTATGGCATAGAATGCGCGTTATCGGGGTCTTTATCTGCCAACAACTTCATAGTGCCTGCATCCATGTTCTTCAGATTAGGCAACTGCTTTTTGTCTAACTGTTGAAACACACCCGCCTGGATCTGACGAGCCAGAAAATCAGAACTAGGAACAACAATATCGAAGCCGGTATTACCCGCTAATAATTTAGCTTCCAGGACTTCGTTACTGTCAAACACATCGTATACAACCTTGATACCGGTCTCTTTCTCAAAATTAGCAACGGTATCTTCCGCGATATAATCGCTCCAGTTATACACATGCAAAACTTTTTCTTCCTGAGCTACTGCAGTGCCCATGGTCACGGCAGCAGCGAAAGAAGCAGCCACTAATCCTTTAATGTATGACATCAAGCGTCTCCTGAATTTCAAGTAATGAACCCGTACACGAAAGTGATGCAGTCGCGCACATCTTTACCAGTTTCACGTGTGATATTCTTCGAATATGTCATTCAACGACATTTCTTCAGGGTAAACACAAATTCATTATATTTATAATAAATGTGATTGTATGCATAAAATCTGAGATCTTATTTAAGATCCTAAGCAAAAAATCGACAGTAATGAAGAGCATAGCGATTACACTAAATCATCGTTTTCAATTGTAATAATATCGCTGTCAGAAAAATCTGCTTTCCACCAAGGAGCCTTTCATGCGTCTATTTACAGCCTGTATTTTTACTTTTTTCTCATTACTGTCATGTGCGCAAGATTCTGAACAAATAGGCGAAGTAAGTACCGAATTTAAATTATTAGGGCCTAACCATAAAATCATTATCGAAGCCTTTGAAGATCCAAAAATCAGCGGTGTGACTTGCTATCTTTCTCGCCCTAAAACAGGAGGTATCTCCGGTGGGCTGGGTCTGGCAGAAGATAGAGCTTATGCCTCTATTTCCTGTACGCGGGTCGGACCTGTAAAAATTAACCAACAGTTTGCCCCAGGTGAAATCGTCTTTGATGTAAAAACATCACTGATCTTTAAAGAACAACGTGTAGTCCGTTTCTATGATAAAACACATAACACGCTGATTTACCTGACCTACAGCACCCGAGTTGTTGATGGTTCTTACAAAAGCGGAATTTCGGTTGTTCCTATTGACACGTTGAACACTGACTCATCAGCCAATACCAAACCGTAATAACAGATACTCAACCGATTACGATCAACTAACAGCATACGGTGCTATTATTAACGAATAAAAACATCATACAGGTCTTGAGGGCACACCGATGTCAATGGAACTACTATTCAGTAAGATCAAACAGTTACCCGTAATTCCAAAATTGTTGCATGAATTGATGCAGGATTTTTCTAACGATAATGCACAAATTCAGGATATTGCCCATAAGATCGCGATGGATCAGGTGATCAGTGCCAAAGTATTAAAACTCGCTAACTCTGCCGCCTATCGGCGAGGCGCTGAAATCACCTCAATTGAACAAGCTGTTATTCGCTTGGGCTTTAATGCACTACGTTCATTAGTGGTTGCATCCGGCATCATGACCAGCTTCAAAACACCAGCAAACTTTAATACCGCAAAGTTTTGGGTTGAAACCTTTCAAACAGCAACAATAGCGAAGGCACTCGCAAAAGAGTGTCATGCCGTAGACCCGGAAACAGCATTCACCTGTACCCTGCTGCATAATATTGGCGAATTGCTGATCCAATCAGCACTTCCTGATGAGGCTTCATTAATCAATCTAGCTATCAGCCAAGGTACCAGCCGTATTGATGCGCAACGGGAAATGCTCGGTTATGATTTTAGTCTCGTTGGCGCCGAACTGGCTCGCCGTTGGAATCTATCTGAACGTTTTGTCGCGGCGATATCGCAACAACTGGATCCACTGTCTTATCATCCGGTTAGCCCTGAAGCAGTTTTGATCCGACTTGCCATGTTTGTGTCATTTGCTTGGAATGCGGGAGTTCCCGCACATGTCATTGTAACCCGCTTCCCTTCACCGCTGGCCGCTCATCTTGGTATCGAGCCAGGTAACTTGGCCGAACGCCTCGAAGAGCTACATGATCAAGGAAATGCATTAGCTAACATTCTGACTCATTAACCTCATCGAATTACGCAGCAACCGTCAAATACGTTGCTGCGTAGATCTGCAACTGAATCATTACCACCTGACAATTAGAAGCTGTTAAGATTTCCGTATTATTCTCAACCTCTAGTAAACCTCATGAAATACCTCATATGTGCCAGCATGTTATTAGCTGGCTGTAGTAGCACAATGACCGCACAACAATGTGCCGAAACCAATTGGCACACACGTGGCTTAGCGGATGCGTGGTCAGGAAAATACCTCAGTTATGCCGATGAATATGCAGCACAGTGTGCGGAATATGATACCCAGCCTGATTTTAAGCAGTGGCGGAAAGGTTATTTATCGGCATTACATCAGCAATGTACCCAAGAGAAAGCAGTTGAATTAGTCGCTAATCAAAAAACCTATACCGGGCCTTGCCTAGCTGATGCGGAGTTCAATAAAACATTAAACATGGGTGCGGCAGAAGCGAAGCAAAAGCTGGAACTACAGCGTATCGAAACGCGGCTTAAAGAAATTCAAGCCCTGAAGGGTTCTGCAAAAAACAAAAATCAGCAAGATTTGAATTGGGAAGAGTACCAATTACAACAGGAATTATTGGATATCAAAGGCACACTGCAGATAGCAGATCCAGAACCGTTGAATAAATTCTTATTTAAGAAGAAATGATGCAACAAGAGCGGGGAAACCCGCTTTTTTGTTTTGTGTTCAACATTGAAATTCTTGCATAAATAAAAAGCCCTGCAGTTACCTGCAGGGCTTCGTATTTAATGGTGCTGATACCCAGAGTCGAACTGGGGACCTCACCCTTACCAAGGGTGCGCTCTACCAACTGAGCCATATCAGCACTTTTTTCCGGCTGACTTTCGTCTAATTTAGGAGCCTGGCAGTGTCCTACTCTCACATGGCGAATGCCACACTACCATCGGCGCTACAACGTTTCACTTCTGTGTTCGGCATGGGTACAGGTGGTTCCATCGCGCTATTGCCGCCAGGCATATTCGGTTAAATCAGAAAGCTGACTCTAAATTCGTTTCTTTATCTAGTTCGTTCAATCAATCAAACAAGCTCTTAGCTTAAAACCACTTGGGTGTTGTATGGTTAAGCCTCTCGGGTCATTAGTATGGGTTAGCTCAATGTATCACTACACTTACACACCCCACCTATCAACGTCGTAGTCTTCAACGGCCCTTCAGAGGACTTATAGTCCTAGGGATGACTCATCTC